>JBAMLI010000048.1:0-50312 GCA_039793645.1 archaeon | reverse complement strand
TGAGATTATGGAAATAAAAAGGTACGAATTGCCGACTTTACCCTATAACTTCGATGCACTTGAACCGTATATAAGCAAGGAGATTATGGATGTGCACTACAATGGTCACCACAAGGCTTATGTAAATGGTGCAAATGCTGCTATAGACAAAATCAATTCCATAGCAAAGGGCGAGATTAAAGGCTACGACCTTGCTGGCGTAGTAAGGAACCTTGTCTTCAATGTGAATGGGCACAAGCTTCATTCGCTCTTCTGGAAGGCAATGGCGCCAAGCGGAAAGGGTGGAGGAAAGCCTGGTGGGGTTCTTGGAGACATGATAGAAAAACAATATGGCAGCTTCGAATCATTCAAGCAGCTCTTCACAGAATCTATGAAATCGCTTACAGGCACAGGATGGACTGTGCTTCTGTTCGACAGAGAAACAGGAAGGCTCGAAATTTCAACGATAGAAAATCATTTCATAAATCACATAGCTGAGCTTCCGATAGTGCAGATTGTCGACGAGTTTGAGCATGCATACTACTTGCAATATAAGAACAACAGAAATGCATACATAGATGCATGGTGGAATGTAGCAAATTGGGAATTCTCTGATGAGGTGCTTAGGAAGCAACTCTGAATTGCGCAAATTTAAATATTTAAAATAAGCATATAAGATAAATGGAGAAGGAGGGAGTCTTATATGAAAGCCTGCCAGGCGGCAGGGCAATATGCAACCTTTGCGCAAGAAGGTGCAACATACCAGATGGAGGTACAGGCTTTTGTGGCGTTAGGAAGAACAAGAATGGAAAGATCTATTCTACTATTTATGGAAAAATTGCAGCGTTGAATATCGACCCTATAGAGAAAAAGCCATTGTTTCATTTCAAGCCAGGGGCAAGGATGCTGAGCATAGGCACAGTGGGATGCAACTTCAACTGCCAGTATTGCCAGAACTGGGACCTCAGCCATGAGCACAAGCCAATCGGTGAGGAGATAATGCCGGGCAAACTTATAGAGCTTGGGCTGAAGTATGGGGTAGATGGAATAACATATACATACAACGAGCCTACGATCTTCATGGAGTATGCTTTAGATGTCGCAAAAGAAGCGAAGAAGAACAAGCTACTCAATACATTTGTCACAAATGGATACATGACCCCTGAAGCTGCCGAGCTTGCCTCAAAATATATAGACGCAATGACGGTTGACTTTAAAGGCAATGCAAATCTTGGGTTTGCAAGAAAGTATATCTCAATAATTTCAGAAGACCCAATCTTTGAAACATTAAAGGTCCTTAAGAAAAACAAGGTTTTCATAGAGATCACAGACCTTGTTGTGCCAAAAGTCGGCGACTCGCTAGAAGATGCAAAGAAGCTTATTGAGTGGATCTTGGAAAACTTGGGCCCAGATACGCCTATCCACTTCCTTAAGTTTCACCCAGAATTCAAGATGACAAACTTCCCATCTACGCCCGATGAAACGCTTGAAAAGCACCATGACCTTGCAAAGGAACTTGGAATGCACTATGTATACGTTGGCAATGTGCCTGGGCATGAATATGAAAATACATACTGCCCAAAGTGTGGCGCATTGCTTATAAAGAGATTTATATTTGACATACTCGAGTACAATATAACAGATGACATGCGTTGCCCAAAGTGCGGCGCGAAAATAAACATAGCAATAAAGCCTGAATTGAGTAACAAGCATTATATTGTTTAGGTGGGAGCTTGAAAACTTATACACTAAAAGAAGGCGAAAAGCTCGTAAAGGCTGCAAGAAACGCCATAGAGCTCTATATCAAGTCGCCAAGATTCAACAAAGAGTTGATTGAGAAGACAATATCTGAATTTGTTGAAAAGGCAGGAGTCTTTGTGACTATAAACCACTATCCTACAATGTCGCTTAGAGGCTGCATAGGCTTCCCAAGAGCTGTAGGTCCATTGAAAAAACTTCTTATAGAAGCAGCCATTGCTGCTGCAACAGAGGATCCAAGGTTCATGCCTCTCTCTGTTGAGGAACTGAATACGGTAATAATAGAGGTGAGCATACTCACAGAGCCGCAAGAAATAAAAGGAAGCCCTGAAGAGATCAAAAAAGAGATAAAGATAGGAAGAGACGGGCTAATAATAGAATATGGCTTCTACAGTGGCTTGCTTCTTCCCATAGTGGCTGTAGAAGAGCACTGGGATGTAGAAGAGTTCCTTGAGAATGTCTGCATAAAAGCAGGCTTGGATAGAAATGCTTGGAAGAGAAGCGGAGTTTCCCTCTATAAATTCCAGACTCAAGTATTCAGAGAAGAAGAGCCCAATGGCAAGGTTGTAGAGATACAGATGGAAAGATGAGGATAATACTCCTAGCAGATATGGATTATTTTTATGCAGCATGTGAAGAGCTTAGAAACCCTAGCTTAAAGGACAAGCCTGTGGTTGTCGGAGCTGATCCAAAGAATGGCTATGGGAGAGGAGTCGTGAGCACATGCAACTATATAGCTAGGAAATATGGAATAAAGAGCGGCATGCCCATCTCAATGGCATACAAGCTAAAGAGCGATGCAGTATTCCTCCCTGTAGACGAGGAGTATTACGAAAGCGTATCATCAAAGATCATGTTGTTGCTCAGAGGCTATGCAGGAAAGTTCGAGCAGGTGAGCATCGATGAAGCATTTCTTGATATATCCAACATGGTGGGTAGCTTTGAGGAGGCATACGAATATGCCCAAAAAATAAAAGATGCAATAACTGCAAACTTTGGCCTGCCATGCTCCATAGGTGTAGGCCCTAACAAGCTGATAGCAAAGATGGCTTGCGAGGCTGCGAAGCCAAACAAAATAAAAGTCGTGAAGAGCGAAGAGGCTAAGGAGTTCCTTGCCCCCCTGCCTCTTGAAAAGCTCTACGGTGTTGGAAAAAAGAGTGCAGAAAAGCTTAAGGAAATGGGCTTTAAGACTATAGGTGACATCGCAAATTCAAACAAGCAAATGCTGATAGACAAATTCGGCTCTTTTGGGCTTGAGATATACAACTATGCAAATGCGATAGATGAAGATGAAGTTATAGAGACCTACGAAGCAAAATCTATTGGCAGGGAGTATACATTTGAAGAAGATACAGATGATTCTGAAAGGCTGAAAAGGAAGATATTGGAGCTTGCTAGCGAAGTTATAAAAGATGTAGAAAAAGGTGGCTTCTATTTCAGGGTTGTCACAATAAAGCTCAGGTACAGAGACTTCGAAGAGCATCTCCACAGCAAGAACCTAGGCCATTACATCCAGGATAAAGAAAAATTGGCAAGGATTGCTATTGCACTTTTTGAAAAAAACAGCACAGGCGAAAAAATAAGAAAGATTGGGCTCAGAGTCTCAAACCTGATAAAAAGCAAAGGCCAAAAGAAGTTAAGCGAATTTATTGGCTAGCTTTCTCATATTTTAGCTTATTCAAGTATTCCCTTACTCTAAGCGCAGCCATAACGCCTGTTCCTGCAGCTGTAATCGCTTGCTGATAGAAGTGGTCAGCAACATCTCCTGCCGCAAACACACCTTCAACATTTGTGAACACAATATCATGCACAACTATATAGCCATGTTCATCGAGTTGCAATTGGCCTTCAAAGGGCTTTGTATTTGGCTGGTTCCCTATTGCAACAAAAACACCATCTATAGGCATTTCAGTCAGCTCATTGGTTATGACATTCCTTAGCCTTACCCAATTTACTTTCGTGTCGCCTTTTATTTCATCTACAACAGTATTCCAAATGAACTTTATTTTTGGATTGGAAAACGCCCTTTCCTGCATTATCTTGCTAGCCCTTAGCTGGTCCCTCCTGTGCACAACCGTAACGCTGTTTGCAAACCTTGTGAGAAATATAGCATCTTCAAGTGCCGTATCCCCACCGCCTACTACTATCACATTTTTGTTTCTAAAGAAGGGGCCATCGCATGTTGCGCAGCTCGAAACGCCTTTCCCAATAAACTTCTTTTCGGATTCAAGCCCAAGCCATTTTGCAGATGCACCAGTAGCAATTATCACTGAATTGGCTTCATACAATTGCTCGCCGACCCAGATTTTGAATGGCCTTGCAGAGAAGTCTACTTTTGAGACGTCTCCGTCTACAAACCTTGCACCGAATTTTTCAGCCTGCTTCCTCATAAGGTCTATAAGCTCAGACCCCTCAATTCCATCTGGAAATCCTGGGAAATTCTCCACGGTTGTGGTAAGCAACAATTGCCCGCCTGCTGAAGTGCCCGTGATCACAAGTGGGCTAATCTCATCTCTTGCAGCATAAATCGCAGCGCTCAAGCCTGCTGGTCCAGAGCCTATTATTATCAAGTTCTCCACATAACCACCAACTCAAAAATTATGGCGTTCAAATATAAATAAGTTATTCTTTTCAAAGCAGGAATCCTCATGTCACCTTTGCCGCTAAAGTGCCGAATATAGTTTGTGGAAACCCCGTAACATCATCTGTGTAGTTTATGATGAGGTACCCTTTGTATAGCTGCCCAGGCGCGAGCGTTGAGGCGCCTTGGCATACTACATTGAACTGGTACATGCCTCCTGAAGGTATGTATATCTGGTTTGAAGGCGGATTGTAAGGTGTCTGCATATTCGTAAATATTTTGTTGGGGGCGCAACCTATTGCAGTGACATTAATTGGATCAGGGAGGGCGTTGTTTAGCGTCAGCGTTGCAACGCCATTAGTGAGTGAAGAAAAGGAGCATCCTAAGCCGGAAGGAAGCGTGCACACCGTAGGCACATACCTATTTGGGCTGAATACTCCGAGTGCAAAGAATGCCGCAAGTGCTATTCCTATGATAAGGAGCGCCCACCCGTAGGTCATGAGATACTCCATTGCGCTCTGCATCCTCAGAATATGCTTGCTCTTCCTTTGCAGTTGCATGCAATCAGATAAACTATAAATCAAAATTTAATAAACATTTACTTTCTCACTTCCCATACCTTCTTATGCAAAGCTCTTATAATTAAAAGCTTTTATTGTATAAATAGAAATAAAATGAAGTAAATTTTGCAGTAGGGATTTTGATGATAAAATACTGGGAGTTTGAAGATGCGCCTTTGAAGGAGAAGCTGAAGAACCCAAATGTGAGGGAACTCGCAAAGATCTATTTTGAGAACGAGACTAAAGCATATAGGTTTGCAAAAGCTTTGACAGAAGTAAAGAAAAAAGGAGCTTTGAGGCTGAAGGACTGTGGCAAGGAATTGCCGCTCGCTACTTGGAAGAGGTACTTAGACTTTGGAGTCACAGTCGGCATACTAAAGCATGAAGATAATGCCTACTCTTTTACTGACAGGTATTCAAAGCCCCTGAGGAATATAGCCACATATATAAAGTCTTGGATAGAAGCTCCAAACGTCGATGACGTAGATGTGCTTTTTGCAAATGCAAAATTCGAAAAGCAACAAAAGCGTGGCGGGAGGAGGGCTTTAGAAAAAGCTCCAGTAGGCGAAGCAGCAGAAGCTAAGCAGCAGCAAAATACAGAAGGCGCGCCTGAAGAAAATAAAGACCCTACTTATACCTCCACTTGACGCCTTCCTTTGTATCTTCAATTATTATACCAAACCTCTTTTCTATCTCGCTCCTTATCATATCTGCCTTCTCGAAATTCTTCTCCTTTCTTGCAATCTCCCTTTCTTCTATGAGCTTTTTTACTTCTTCTGGAAGCTCCCTCTCCTTAAGCTCCTTTGCAAAGTCTAGCCCAAGTATTGTGTCGAACTCAAGCATCGCCTCTATAGCTTTCTTAGCCTCTTCCTTGCCCACTTTGCCTTCTCCCAGCCTTCTGTTTTCATAGCTTATGAGTGCATGCATCTCCTTGAGTGCATTCGGCATATTCAAATCATTGTCCAATTCATCAAAGAAAGCTTTGCGCCTCTTTTCTATCTCTTGCAAAGCCTCCTTTTCTGGCTTTTTCTCTTCTTTCGCAGAGTTGAGCGCTCTCAGGAAATTGTATATCGATTTGAGCGTATTGGCTGCGCTCTCAAGCGCCTCAAATGTGAAGTTTTGCTGGCTCCTATAGTGGCTTGAAAGGAGGAAGAATCTGAGTGCAAGCGGGGAATAGCCTTTATCTATAATATCTTGGACTGTGTAGATATTGCCAAGGGACTTTGCCATTTTCATATTGTTTACTGTAAGGAATGCTATATGCACCCAGTAGTTCACAAACTTCTTTCCTGTCGCTGCCTCAGACTGTGCTATCTCGTTTGTGTGGTGTATTGGGATGTGGTCTATGCCACCGCAATGTATGTCAAAATGCTCCCCAAGATACTTCATGCTCATTGCGCTGCACTCTATGTGCCAGCCTGGAAATCCTCTCCCCCACTCTGAGTCCCAGACCATTTCCGTCTCGCCCTTTTTTGCAAACCTCCATACAGCGAAGTCTGTTATGTTTCTAAGCCCAGCAGCCCTCTCAACCCTTGCGCCTGCCTTGAGGTACTTGTTGAGCTCCTCAAATGTCATGCCTGTAAGCTCGCCATACCTTTTGAATTTTGAGGTGTCGTAGTAGATTCCTGTCGAGACTTCATACAAATAGCCTTTCTCATCAAGCTTTTTTATCAGCTTAAGCATCTCTTCGATGTGCTCTGTAGCCCTTGGCATTACATCTGGCATTATTATATTGAGCCTTTTTATGTCTTTGACAAATGCTTCTTCATAGAATCTTGCAACATCATAAGCGCTTTTGTGCTCTTTCCTCGCTTCCAGCTTCACCTTATCTTCACCAATGCTCGAATCCCCAACAAGATGGCCTACATCTGTTATATTCATTACATGCTTTACTTTGTAGCCATTGTGGATTAAGACCCTCTTGAGGAGGTCTTCTTGGACATATGTGCGCATATTCCCTATATGCGCAAACCAGTATACAGTAGGGCCGCAAGTATATAATCCAACCTCTCCTTTATGTATGCTCTTGAAATTTTGTACTCTGCGCCCAAGAGTGTTGTATATCTTAAGCCCCATGCTTTACACTATAGTTTGGTTTACCACTATGCCAGGAGTGGCTATAGGAACCATGCTCTGGTAAAAGTCCCCTACAGCAATGTAGTCAAGCCTGTTTACCACAGTGCCCACAACATTTGCAACTACTCTCACGCTAACATTCTGGCACATGAACATAGCAATAGGTATGCTTGCATTCTGGAAAGTGCTTGTTGGGTTTATATTCCCAGGAGCGTTGTAAGTGTCGAAATGCGTTATCAGCACAGGCTTGCCATTTTTGAGGATCTCAACATAAAGCTGGCCGTTGTATGGAGAGATAATTTTGAAGTTTAAGTATGGCAGTACAACCTTGAAAGGCTTTGAAGTCAAGTTGCCCGTTTGAAGCACAAGGCCGCAGTGGTATGTTGTAGCAAAGAAGTTCCCTTGATAGTTGCTCCATGTTGTGTTGAAATAGCAGCTGTTATTGTTTGCCCATGTTATGTTGAGGGGTGCATTTCCAAATCCGTAGCCTGTCGCATTCCATCCATCATATGTGCCCAGCGAAAAGTCCCCGTTGAACAACGGCACAGTAGAATTTGAAGAAAGGCAGCTGCCCGTAACTATTGTTGTTGTGGTTGGTATAGTTGTAGTGTTTTTGATTACTGTGGTGTTGCTTGATGCTGTTGTGGTGATTGAAGTAGTCTTTGAGACTGTAGTTGGTTTTGCAGGCAGGCCCCAATGAAGGTACCATAGAATAAATACTGCAAATAAAAATATACCTACAATTATATAGGCAAGCACTCCTTTATGCATTATAGCACCAAATAAATTTGCCTCTCAACATATAAAAATCTTAATATAATGCAATTGCTGTGGGTTAGATAATTATTTAAAATGTATTAACATAATCTATTAACATAATCCTAGCATATTTGGTGTTTCAATGGGAAGCATACCTAGAAAATGGAAGAAAAAAGGAAGGATGAGATGGAAATGGGTGAAGAAAAGAAGAAAGAGGCTTAAAAGGATGCAGAAGAGAAGGGTAGGCAAGCTGTAGCAACTCTAGCTATACTGTGTTAAGGCTTCTGTTTTGATACCTTCCCCTTTTTTCTATTTCTTTTACTCTTTCTAAAACTTTTTTTCCTTCTTTCGTATGCTTCATGTAAGAGAGCTCAAACAGCTTGTACCTTCTTTGGTCTAGCGACCTTTTCATAAGCAGCACGTCTATAGCCTTTTCTTCTATACTTTTACTGATACTTGCAAGGCCAAAATCTATAACATAGGCTTTGCCATTGCTCACCATTATGTTTGCAGGGGTAAAATCACCATGCGTTATATCTGCATTGTGCATGCGTGCAAGAAGCATGCCTACTTCCTCGATTATGCTCCTTTTTATGCGTACATCTCTAAGAAGTTTTCCGTCAATGAAGCTCATGTATATTGAAAATCTACCCACCCCTATAAGCCTCGGGACATTCGAGCATGCGCGAAGAGCCCTGTAAAGAACCCTTGCCTCATTCTTTGTCCTAGCGCTCCTAATCTTGATGTCAAGCGCCTTTTCCCTGTATTTCTTCTCTACCCTCTCCTTAACTACAACACGCTCCCCAAACAAATCTTCAACATATATCTTTGCTTCAGCCCCTTCGCTGATGAGCTTCAAACAACCACCGCCTTCTCTATCCTATACCTCTGTTCGATTCTGCATTCTTCCAGCTTGCTGCTTAGGCCATTTTCGATAAGGCGTTCAGCAACATAAGCTATCATAGCCCCATTGTCTGCATTGAATTCGTTCGGAGCGAAACCAAAGCGTATGTTATGCTCTTCCGCCATTAAGCCAAGCATCTCCTTTAGCCTTGTGCTTTGCGCCACGCCACCGCAAACGCAGAGCTCCTTGCTCTTAGTGAGAAGAAGGGCCCTCTCAGTAGCTTCACATATCATGCTATATGCAGTCTCCTGCAACGAGTAACACAAATCATTTTTGTTTACCTTGCCGATGAGCTCCGTGGCTTTTGTAAGCAAGCCAGCAAAGGCAAAGTCCATACCCTTTACTGTATAAGGCAATTCTATGTACTTGCCCCCTTTAGCTTCTTTTTCCACGCTTGAGCCCCATGCAGGATTGAGCTTGAGCTCCCTGGCAAAGGAGTCGAGCATGTTGCCTACCCCTATATCGAGCGTTTCTCCGAGCACATGATAGTGCCTAAAAGGCCTGTCCACTAGCTTCAATATCTGGGAGTTTCCACCACTCACATACAATGCGAGCGGGTCTTTAAGCCCAGCAGCCCTCTTTGCAATTTCTATATGGGCAACCCCGTGGTTTACCTGTGCTATTGGTATGCCAAGCCTCTCTGCAATTGTCTTTGCAGCAAGCTCTCCAATCTGCAGGCAAGGGCCTATGCCAGGGCCTCTAGTATAGCCAACGCCCTCTATCTCCTTTATGCCCACACCCGCCTTTTCCAATGCAGCCAAAATT
Source organism: archaeon (assembly GCA_039793645.1). GTDB lineage: Archaea > Micrarchaeota > Micrarchaeia > Micrarchaeales > CABMGC01 > JAGDYD01. The sequence goes on along the minus strand of JBAMLI010000048.1, from coordinate 40,930 downwards.
ACCTTTTCTACATTTTCTGCATGAAACTCAGCAACCTTCCCTGGTATCATGCCGCTGCTTCCAACATTGTAAGATATTTTCTCATTCGCAATTATATCTCCATCCTTAACTATCCCAACCCCAAGAGTATGGGCGCTGCTCTCTATTCCCATTACTAGCATGCACATTACCTTATTTCATTTATCTGACATCCTCCCACGAATAAATTCGTAGGCTTTCTGCTAAACATTTGTAATTATGTTAATTACTTGCTTTCTATTTAAATGAGTTTTGTATAAAAGGATACAGATTTTTGGCAATTTATATATAAATCTTATTATTCTAATATTGGTTGTTATCGTTATGCCCCACACAAAAAAGAATTCTGAGGCATCTGATGATTCAGACAAAATCATTGAACAAGCGCTTTCTCTTTTTGAAGAGAAAAAAATAACATACCCTCATTATGACGAGGCTTCAAAGAAGATTGTTTCATCTATCTTAAACAAAGAGACTCTGAAGAAGATAATTCGCAAATGCGACATACCAGATTCCGCAAAGACAGTGAGGGAGATGCTCAAGTCCAAAGCTCCAGAGAAAGAGACTTCAGCACTCATAATTGCAAACGCGATCTTCGAGAATGTGGTGGGCAACATATTAGCAAGAATATCCAACATTAATGCATTTCTTAGCATAACCGATGAAGAAATTTCAGACATAGACTTTGCTTCTAGCTATGAAGCCCTGCATGTATTCTCAAACTGGATGAGGGATGGGCTGAGGTCAGATCTTGACTCGATAATAAAAGAGATGAGCTGGGAGGGTGACGTAAGCAAAGATCTTAAGAACTTTATGGAAGATTTGCTGATGGCTGTTGAATTTGACAGGCTATTTTCAAGCCTTAAGATAGGCGATATCCTAGACTACTCCGAATTAGTGGCAAAGAAGCTTAAGGAGAGGAATGAGGACAAGCATATTGATAGGGCCGAATTCCTCCAAAATATGATATCCAGAGCAAGGCAGCTCCGCCAAGAGGTCGAGGCAGAAGCCCAAAAAGAAAGGGATGAAGCCCTTAAGAATTCAGCTAGGCAGGGGGATAAAAGCAGCGAAGAAGATAAAGATTATTACATAAACTACAGTTAAAAAGGAATAAAAGGAAGTGCAGAATTTGATATAAACGTTTATAAATGTTTTTGTTTAATATAAATAAAGCCTGTATGTGTATTCTTAGCGAGAGCTTATTTTAGGTGGATGCTTTGGCGACGAAAAAAGAGGATACAGAACATGTGTTAGTCCCCCTTCATGTGCTGCTTACAGACGCAGAGGCGAAGAAAGTTTTGGAAGAGCTCCACTTAAAAAGCAAGGAAGAGCTCCCAAAGATATTCGAAAGCGATCCTCAAGCAAAGAAGCTTGGGGCTAAGCCCGGCCAGATAATCAAAATATACAGAGAAGATCCACCCTTTCAAGCCAAAAACAAATACTTCTACTACAGGCTTGTCATAAAGGGTTGATTCATGGCTAACGAAATTTTGGAAGCATATCTGAGTTCAGTCTCTCTAGTCCAGCAGCAGATAGACAGCTTTAATAGATTCCTTGAGTTTGGCGTGCAGAGGGTAATTTCTAAGCAAGGCTCCATACAGCCCAACATAGAAGATTTTTCGCTCAAGCTAGGCAGAGTCAGATTGGAAAAGCCTTCCATAATAGAAGCAGATAGCTCAAGAAGGAGCATACTGCCCAATGAGGCAAGGCTTAGAAACCTTACATATGCCGCACCTATATTTCTGGAATTCATACCTGTCATAAGAGGCATAGAGAAGGAGGCCTCTTATGGAGAGGTTTTCATAGGCGAACTTCCAATCATGGTAGGAAGCAGCTTGTGCCATACAATGAACATGCCAAGAGAGCAACTAATCAAAAGCGGGGAGGACCCTGAAGATCCAGGCGGGTATTTCATTATAAAAGGCACAGAGAGGGTCCTTATAGGCCTTGAAGATTTAGCTCCAAACAGGATTATCACAACAAAAGAGAAAGGTGGCTTAGAAACGACAAGCAAGATCTTTTCAACAGTAGGCACATTTAGGGCTAGGTGCGCAATAACAAGGAACCAGCGCGGCATGTTTAGCGTAAATTTCCCAAATGGGCCTAAGAATACAGACCTAATTCTTTTGGTAAGGGCGCTTGGTCTCACCATGAACAAAGTGCTTGAGTATGCTGGCTCCATTCAAGCTGTTAAAAATGATTTTATTTTCAACATAGAAATGAGCGACGCCAAGGATATGGGCCCTTCTGAAGCGCTTCTTGCAATAGGCAAGCTTGCAGCGCCTGGGCAGGCTGAAGATTACCAGAAAAAGCGTGCAGAGACAATCCTTGATACGTACCTTTTGCCGCACATAGGCATATCCCCTAACGAAAGGGAAGAAAAGGCAAAGTTTATAATAGAAGCGGCAAAGAGGGCATCACTTGTGGCTAACAAATACATAAAGCAGGATGATAAGGACCATTATGCAAACAAGAGGCTTAAGCTTGCCGGCGAGCTGATGGAGGAATTGTTTGCGTATGCTTTCAAGTTCTTTGTAAAGGATATCAAATACCAGATAGAAAGGACAAGCGCACGTGGCAGGAAGATGAGCATACAGACCATAGTGAGCTCAGATACCCTTACATCCAAGATTCTGTATGCGATGGGCACAGGCACCTGGGTTGCAGGCCAGACAGGAGTCTCGCAGGTGTTGGACAGGACAAATATGATGAGCACATACGCCCACTTGAGGAGGGTGAAGTCACCTTTGGCGAAGAAGCACCCGCACTTTAAGGCCAGAGATGTGCATGGCACCCAGTGGGGCAAAATCTGCCCTTCAGAATCCCCAGAAGGCCAGGAGGTGGGCTTGACAAAATACCTCGCGATGATGGCCAAAGTTACAACAGGGGCCGATGAGAAGTTTACAGAAGAGAAGCTTGCAGAGCTTGGATTGAAGAAGGATAGGTGATCGCTTGGCTAAGAAGATAAATGATAAATGCTATGTTTATTTGAACGGAAGGGTGATAGGCTACGTAGAGGACGGGGAGAAGTACGTAAATGAAGTGAGGTCTGCAAGGAGGAGGGGCCTTATTTCTGGCGAAGTAAATATAGCTTACATAAAGAAAGAGAACGTAGTGCATGTAAATACAGATGTCGGCAGGGTGAGGAAGCCTTATATAATTGTAGAAAACGGGAAATCAAAGTTCACTCCAGAGATAGCTGAAAAACTCAAGAAAAAAGAGATAGACTTCAACTACCTTTTGAGGCACGGGATAATAGAATATCTCGATGCAGAAGAGGAAGAGAATGCGCTCGTAGCTCTAGATGAAAGCCAGATAAATGAGAATACCACCCACCTTGAGGTTGATATTGATTCCATATTCGGCTTCACGCTTGGCTCAAGCCCTTATCAAGAGCACAACAGCGCAGCTAGGCATGCAATGAGCGCAAACTTTATCAAGCAGAGCGAAGGCCTTTATGCATCAAACTTTAACCTTAGGTTTGATTCGAGGTCTTACATACTGTTTTACCCTCAGGTCCCTCTTGTAACAACTGTGCCATACAAGGCGGCAAAGATAGAGACCCATCCAAGCGGGCAGAATTTTGTAGTCGCCCTTACAACATACTACGGCTACAACATGGCAGATGCTGTAGTGATAAACAAGGCGGCAGTCGACAGGGGGCTTGGAAGAAGCATGTTCTACAAGACATACAGCGATGAAGAGAGGAGGTATCCTGGCGGGCAAAGGGATACATTTAGGATTCCTCCGCCAACAGCAGAGGGCTATTTGGGAGAGAGTGCCTATTCAAAGCTCAGCGATGACGGATTCATAGAGCCTGAGACAAAAGTTGACGAAGGGGATGTGCTTATTGGCAAGGTGGCGCCGCCTAGATTCTTGGAAGAGAATATAGGTGCTACTGGGCTTGAAGAGAAGATAAGGGATGATTCTACAGCCCTCAAAGCAGGTGAATGGGGGGTTGTAGACAGCGTCATGATTTCAGAGACTACAGGCGCAACAAAGATAGTAAAGGTGAGGATAAGGAGCCTTAGAATACCGGAGAAAGGCGACAAGTTTGCAAGCAGGCACGGCCAGAAAGGAGTCGTGGCTTTAATCGTGCCGCCGGAGGATATGCCTTTCACAAAGGATGGTATTATTCCTGACCTTTTGCTGAACCCTCATAGTATACCTTCAAGGCTTACATTTGGGCATCTGCTAGAAGAGCTTGCAGGCAAGGCTTCTGCCCTTTCAGGCAGGCAGATAGACGGCACGCCTTTTGCAGAAAAAGGCAAGGACAGGATAGAGGAGTATGCAAAGATAGTGGAGCAGCATGGGTTTGCAAGGTATGGCGAAGAGATTCTTTATGATGGGATAACAGGCGAGCCGTTCAAATCAGAGATCTTTACGGGCATAGCATACTACAACAGGCTCTACCACATGGTAAGCAACAAGCTGCAGGTAAGAAGCAGAGGGCCTGTGCAGATATTGACGCATCAGCCTACAGAGGGAAAGGCAAGGCAGGGCGGTCTGAGGTTCGGAGAGATGGAGCGAGATGTACTTGTAGGCTATGGCGCAAGCCTCTTGCTCAAAGAAAGGCTCTTTTATCAGAGCGACAAGACAAAGGTGCTTGTATGCAAGGAGTGCGGGAATATAGGCTATCATGATTACATCAAGAAAGTGGATGTATGCCCAATATGCGGAAGCAACAAGCTAGAAGAAGTAGAGATAAGCTATGCATTCAAGCTCCTGCTTGATGAGATAAAGTCATTGCACGTATTTCCTAAGATAAAGCTGAAGGAGTGATATTTATGCAAGCTGAGTCTATAGAATATATAAAGTTTGGCGTTCTCTCTCCTGAGCAGATAAGGAAGCTGAGCGTTGCGAAGCTTACTGTGCCAGACACATACAACGAGGATGGCTACCCTATAGACGGAGGCCTTCTAGACCAGAGGCTTGGGGTTATAGACCCAGGCCTTGTTTGCAAGACATGCGGAGCCAAGGCAAAGGCGTGCCCTGGGCATTTCGGGCACATTGAGCTTGTAAGGCCTGTAATACATTCTGAGTTTGCAAGAATAATCTACATGCTTCTTCAATCCACATGCCAAGAGTGCGGCAGGGTCTTGCTAAGCCAAGAGCAGATAAACGACCTCAGGGAAATCATCAAGACTGTGGTTGTAAGCGAGGGGGAGGAAGAGGTAGAGACAGACAAGCTAAACGAGAAGAACCAGCTCTTGAAGAAGCTAAGGAGCATCAAGAAGTGCCCCCACTGCGGAGCTGTGCAGGAAAAGATAAAGTTCGAGCCGCCAACATACTTCTACATTGGCGATAGGAGGCTCAAGCCTGACGAGATAAGGGAGAGGCTAAGCAAGATAAGCGATGACGACCTTAGGCTTCTCGGAATAGACCCTGAAACAAGCAGGCCAGAATGGCTTGTCCTCACCAATCTTTTGGTGCCTCCGGTGAATGTGAGGCCTTCAATAACCCTTGAGTCTGGAGAGAGAAGCGAAGACGACCTCACGCACAAGCTTGTAGACATAATGAGGATAAACCAGAGGCTAGAGCAGAATATAAATGCGGGAGCGCCGCAGATAATTATAGACGACCTTTGGGAACTTTTGCAGTATAATGTTACAACTTATTTCAACAACGAAGCTCCAGGCATACCCCCTGCAAGGCACAGGAGCGGAAGGGCGTTGAAGACGCTTGCCCAGCGTCTGAAGGGAAAAGAGGGAAGATTTAGATATAACCTGAGCGGAAAGAGGGTCAACTTTTCAGCAAGGACAGTCATTTCTGTGGATCCATACATAGACATAGATGAGGTTGGCGTACCGTATGAGGTTGCAAAGAAGCTCACAGTTCCTTTCTACGTGACTGAGTGGAATATTGAAAAAGCAAGGGAGTGGCTCTCAAGGAGCGAGTACCCTATGGTAGTTGGCATTATAACAAAAGACGGCAAGAGGAAGAGGATTGTCGAGGGGGCGAGGGAAGAAATAATAAAGAGCATCTCGCCAGGGGACATACTTGAAAGGCAGCTTGTAGACGGCGACATTGTCATATTCAACAGGCAGCCATCATTGCACAGGATCAACATAATGGCCCATAAAGTAAGGGTGCTTCCTGGAAGGACATTCAGGCTTAATTATGATACCACCCATCCATACGGAGCGGACTTCGATGGAGACGAGATGAATTTGCATGTGCCTCAAACGCTTGAGGCCCAGGCAGAAGCCAAATACTTGATGTGGGTCAGCAACCAAGTATTCTCGCCAAGAACAGGAGATGCAATAATAACAAACAACGAGGACGGGATTACTGGCGCATATTTGCTTACAAAAGACTCCACAAGGCTCACAAAGAAAGAGGCAAGCGAGCTTCTTGCGCTTGCAGGCATATACGAATTGCCTAAGCCTGGCAAAGATGGCATGTACGCAGGAAAAGATGTCTTCTCGCTGCTCTTTCCTTCTACATTCAATTTTGAGCAGAAGCTTAAGGACCAGACAATCAAGATAGTGAATGGAAAGCTTGTTGAAGGAGTGCTTAACAAATCTACATATGGAAGAGGAAGCAAGCTCCTCGCAAAGCTTGGGGCTGACTTCGGCATGGAGGCGGTAAGAGATTTCTTGAACAAATCCTCAAGGCTTGTAGATGCTTTTGTAACAAAAATGGGGATAACTGTCGGCATAAAAGAATACCTTGTCAATAGGGAAGTCGAAGAAGAAAGGAAAGCCATAATAGAAAGGACTTTCAAGAAGATCAATGAGCTTATAGAGAGCTACAAAAATAGAAAGCTTGAGCCTTTGGTAGGCTATACACTCAGGCAGTCTCTTGAGAGGATGATCATCTCTGAGCTCGATTTGGCGAGAGAGAGTGCAGGGCAGTATGTCGCTACGCATAGCGAGGAAGACAATGATGTAATATTGATGGCTTTTGCCGGGTCCAGGGGTAGCATATTGCAGGTCGTGCAGATGGAGATGTTCCTCGGCCAGCAAGCAACCCAGTCTGGAGGCAGGATCAAGAGAGGCTACAGCACAAACAGGGTACTGCCGCATATACAGCCAAACGACATATCCCCTCCTGCAAGGGGTTTTGTAACTACAAATTATTTCTATGGCCTTTCGCCGATTGACTTCTATATGCATGCTATAGGTTCTAGAGGCTCTGAGGTTTATAAGGCGCTTCTCACAGCAAGGAGCGGATACCTATATAGAAGGGTTAGCAATGCACTCCAAGATTATTATGTCGAATATGATCTCAGCGTTAGGGATGTGCATGGCAGGCTCCTCCAGACGATATACGGAGGAGACGGCATAGACCCTATAAAGGAAAGAATAAATGAGATGAAGGCAAGTGATTAAGATGGAAAAGAAAGGAAAATATTTGGTTAACCCAGGCGAGCCTGTTGGAGTAGTTGCAGCCCAGTCCATAGGAGAGCCTGGAACGCAGATGATTATAAGTTCATTCCACCTCGCAGGAATAGCCTCAAAGATGGCCACTGCAGGGCTCCCTAGGATGATAGAGCTTGTCGATGCAAGAAAGAAGCCAAGCTCCCCTTTCACATACATCTACTTGGATGAAAAGATAAAGAACAATTTCGAGAAAGCGAGTGAGCTTGCAAGGAAGCTTAACGAGGTGAAGATGTCAAGCGTTGTCAAGCATGTTGTAGAGAATTTTGGCAAAAGCAAAATTACATTCCTGCTAGACGCGCAGAAGCTTGAAGCAAATGAGCTTACAGTAAAGGAAGTCGGGTCAAAAATAGCAAAGCTCCTTAAGTTAGATGTTGAGTCAAGCGAAAAGGAAGTGAAAGTAAATTTGCACAAGAAGGACGTGAAGCTGATAAGAGAAACTGCCATAAAGATAATGAACCTCACCATAAATGGAGTCGAAGGCGCTGGCACATGCGTATTGCAGCAGGATAAGAAGACAGGTGAGTATTACATATTGACAGACAAAGGAAGCATAACGCCTTTCTTGAACATCGAAGGAGTGGACAAGAGAAGAATATATTCAAATGACATATTTGAGATGTACAAAGTCTTTGGGATAGAGGCCGCAAGGAATACAATTGCAAACGAGATAATGTCAACGCTTGAGCAGCAAGGCATTTCCGTAAGCCCAAGGCACATACTTCTGCTTGCAGATGCAATGACACACAGCGGGGAGATAAAGAACGTTGGAAGGCATGGGCTTACAGGGGAGAAGAGGTCGGTCTTTGCTAGGGCAGCATACGAAGAGACTGTCAAGCACATAATAAATGCCGCAGCATTTGGCGAAGTAGACCCTATGAAGGGCGTGACTGAGAGCATACTCGTTGGCAAGCAGATATCTCTTGGCACTGGCATTGTCAAGCTTGCCATAAGGAAAGATGATCTTTCCAAGATAAGCAGAAAAAGCGAAAAATAAAAATATATTTGGCGTTTTTAGATTAGAATTTTGGTGAAGGAAATGGCGCAAGAAAGACCTTTTGACCTGCTCAACAAAGCGATTGGGCAGCAAATATTAGTGAGGCTGAAGAACAATACAGAGATACGGGGCAGAGTAACCTCTTTTGACGTGCACATGAACATAGTGCTTGAAAATGCCGAAGAGCTTGAAGATGGCAACCTTAAGGCAAAGCTCGGCACTATACTATTAAGAGGCGGAAATATACTTTTTATCTCGCCTGTAATGTAATATTCTCGTGGGCTCCTGGCGCAATGGTAGCGCGCCTGCATGGCATGCAGGAGGTTGCGGGTTCGAAGCATTTGTGAAAATCCCGCGGAGTCCACAAATTTCCAAAAAAGCAGCCCGTATTAGCTCATTTTTGTTTTTAGTTTGCTCCTCTCTTGGCGCGCTTAAGCTCTTCTTCAAGCTTCTTTTTTATTTTGTTGAGCTTTTTTTCAAATTTTTCCACAACCTTTTCTGCTTTCTCATCCATACCTTCGTTTATATATTGCTCTACCTTCCTCCTAACCTCCCCCAATTCTTTTAGCAGTTTGTAGTCGTATATCTCCGATTTTATTCTTAGAATCTCATTGATCTCATCATACCCCATTACCCTGGAAGACAGCCTTTCGAAGATCTCTTTCTTATCCACGGAACCACCGATTTGCAATAAGCCTTTAATAGTATCAATTTGCAATAGGTTTTTAATTATTTTATATCTTTCTTTTTTTGTTTTGTATGGATTGTTATAAACAAAGCAAAAATTTTTATTTGTATAAAGACATATAAGATTCCGTGGACAGCGAAGAAATTGTATATGGAACTTTGGTGCTGGAAAAGCAGCTGCTGAAGATAAAGAAGCTGCTGGAGGGCCGTGAGAACGCAGGTCTGGCTGTGCATTTGTTTTCTTTGCATAGGAAAGACCTTGGTGCAGAAGAAAAATCGGTAATAAGCAAGCTGATGGAAAGATATACAGAGCTCGCAAGAAACGATGAGCTAAGAATATTGTATATAAATATTCTCGACGAAAATATCCTCAAGAAGCTCTACAATATAGATATATCTAATTTTGGCCTTGAAAGGAAGATGATCCCATCAGCAAATCCTTTTTCAGAGCAAAGTATACTAACGACAACATTTGCGTCCATAGTATATGTATATCCAAATAGCAAGGAAAATATAGAAAATTCAAAGGCGCTGATCCAAAAAATAATCGAGTCGCTCAGCTCAATTGGCAGAGAGAGACATTTGAACAAAATTTAATTGAAATTTCAACTTTTTATTGAAAAAAACGAAATATTTTTAAATATTTCTATACATAAATTAATTATATGCCTAGCGAAGAAAAGCTCATAATAAAGCCACTTTCGAGGCCACAGAAGGAGACAGTAGATGATCTGGTCAAATGGTTCTGCAAGGCATTTGACCTAGAGGAAGAGCTAGAGCCGCGCATACTCAGGGAAATAATAAGCAAAAGCCTATTAGGTGAAGGTGCAACAAGCAAGGAGCTTTACCAAAAAATGAAGATACCAAGAAGCACAGTGATATACCACCTCAACAGGTTCATAAGCGCAGGCTTAATAGTAAGGCGAGGAAGGAAATACTTCCTAAGGTCTATGAGCATGGAGGATACGATTGCCGAGCTTCAGAGGGATATGCTTATGGAATTCAGCAAGCTCATTGAATTTGCGGAAAAATTTGATGAACTCATAACACGTGAGATTTATGGTGGAAGAAAAAAGAGAAAGGAATGAAGAAAATGCTGAGAATAATGAGCAGAAAGGCCAAGCCCAAGAAGCTGGCAAGGAAGAGAAGCAAGAGCATCAAGCAGAGCAGAGCAACAAAGAAGAAAAGCTAGTAAAGGAAAGCGAATATCTAGAGCTTAAGGATAGGCTTCTCAGGCTTGCAGCAGAATTCGACAATTACAAGAAAAGAGCAGCAAGAGACATCGAGAATTCAAAGCTAATTGGCAAAGCAGAGCTCATGAAGAAACTTCTTCCAACGCTAGATGAATTTGAACTAGCACTTTCAGTAAGCAAAGACAGCAAAGACATAAAGGGATTTGAGATGATATTCTCAAATTTCATTGAAGCTTTGAAGAGCGAGGGGCTTTCAGAGATAGAAACAAACGGCAAATATGATCCATACAAGCATGAGATAATATTGACCAAAGAGAGCAAAGAGAAAGACGGCACAATACTCGAAGTGGTGAGAAAGGGCTATATGCTTAATGGCATTTTGCTTAGGCCTGCAACCGTAATAGTTGCAAGGCATAAAGAAGAAGCGCAAAGCGCAAGCAAATAAAATGAATAAAATGGAAAAGGTGATTTTATGGCAAAAATCATAGGAATAGATTTAGGAACTTCGAATTCCGCAGCTGCTGTGTTAGAGGGCGGTAGGCCTGTCCTAATACCAAGCGCTGAAGGAATTACGCTTTATGGAAAGGCATTTCCAAGCTATGTTGCATTCACAAAGGATGGCCAGCGCCTTGTTGGCGAACCTGCAAGAAGGCAGGCAGTAGCAAATCCAGAGGGAACAGTAACAGGATTCAAGAGGAAGATGGGAACTGATTACAAGTACAAGATATTCGGAAAAGAATACACGCCTCAAGAGCTTTCAGCAATGCTCTTGCAAAAAATAAAGCACGATGCAGAAGCATTCCTTGGAGAAGAGGTAAAACAAGCAGTAATAACAGTGCCAGCATACTTCAACGACAACCAAAGGCAAGCAACTAAGGATGCTGGAGAGATAGCAGGGCTTGAAGTCGTTAGATTGGTAAACGAGCCTACTGCAGCATGCCTAGCATACGGAATTGACAAGCTCAACAAGGAAATGAAGATATTGGTCTATGACTTTGGAGGTGGAACTCTTGATGTAACAATAATGGAATTTGGAAATGGCGTATTTGAAGTAAAGGCAACAAGCGGAGACACTCAACTTGGCGGAACAGACATGGACAATGCGATAGTTGATTTCTTGCTCAAAGAGATAAAGTCCTCTTTCGGAGTTGATATATCGCAAGACAAGCAGGCAATGCAAAGGCTAAGGGAAGCTGCTGAAAAGGCAAAGATAGAGCTTTCAACAACTTTGCAAACAGAAATCAACCTACCATTCCTTACAATAGGCCCAGGAAACTCTCCAATCCACTTCTCATACACCCTTACAAGGGCAAAGCTTGAGGAGATAGTCCTTCCGATAGTGGAGAGGACAACAAAACCAGTGATGCAAGCCCTAAAGGATGCAAAGCTTGAGCCAAAAGACATAGACAAGGTCATACTAATCGGAGGCCCTACAAGGATGCCAATAGTGCAGAGATATGTAGAGCAACTTCTTGGAAAGAAGATTGAGCGTGGCGTCGACCCTATGGAAGCAGTAGCATTTGGCGCAGCAATACAAGCTGGTGTTCTTACAGGAGAGGTCAAGGATGTGGTACTTCTTGACGTAACTCCACTTTCATTGGGCATAGAGACACTAGGAGGAGTGATGACTAAGATAATAGAAAGGAATACCACAATACCAGTAAGGAGGTCCCAGATATTCACCACCGCAGAAGACATGCAGACAAGCGTTGATATACATATATTACAGGGCGAAAGGGCTCTTGCAAAGGACAATATCTCGCTTGGCAGGTTCACCCTAACTGGCATACCTCCAGCGCCAAGAGGCACACCTCAAATAGAGGTCACATTCGATATAGATGCAAATGGTATACTCCACGTTACTGCAAGAGACAAAGCAACTGGAAAAGAGCAGAGCATGAAGGTAGTGGCGCCGAACAAGATGTCTAGGGAGGAGATAGAGGAGAAGACAAGAGAAGCAGAGAAGTACGCAGAGGAAGACAGGAAGATAAGGGAATATATAGAGCTCAAGAATACAGCAGAATCCTTGATATATACTGCAGATAGAACGCTCAAAGACAGCAAGGACAAAGTATCAAAGGAGGTTGTAGACAACATAGAAAAGGCGAAGAGAGAATTGCAGGAAGCAATTAAGAAAGAAAACGAGAGTGAGATCAAGGCGAAGATGGAAGCGCTTAAAGAAGCTCTTGAAAAGCTTGGAGAAGAGCTCTACAAGGGAAGCAGCAGCTCTGGGAATTTTGGCCCTAGCAGCTCTGGTCCGGGAGCTGGAGGCCAGGAAGGTGGCAATACAACAGATGCAGATTTCAGGGTAGAAAAGTGAGGCGAGTGACTAAATGCCAAAGGACTACTATGACATATTGGGGGTACCGCATGATGCTACGCTAGACCAGATTAAGAAAGCTTACAGGGAGCTAGCTTTAAAATACCATCCAGACAGGAACAAGTCAAAAGAAGCAGAGGAAAAGTTCAAAGAGATCAATGAAGCATATGCAGTGCTCAGCGACCCTGAAAAAAGAAGGCAATACGACATGTATGGTCCAGCTGGATTTGGCCAGAAGTACACAGAAGAAGACATCTTCCGTGGCTTTAACATTGAAGATATTTTCAAAGACCTTGGCTTGAATTTTGATTTTGATTTTTTTGATTTTGGAGGGGAAGATATTTTCGGCACTCCAAGGCGCAGGCAGCATCACAATGTAGGGCAAAGCATCCTCTACAGGCTAGATATCACACTCGAAGAAGCTGCCAAAGGAGCTGAAAAAGAGATTAGGTTTAGGCACATAAAGAAGTGCCCCCACTGCAACGGAAGTGGGGCAGAGCCAAATGCAAAGCTCATAAAATGCCCGGAATGCAATGGCACTGGTTTTATAGTAACAACTAGAAATACATTTTTTGGAAGAATACAGACCTCTACTGTATGCCCACGGTGCGGCGGGACAGGCAAGATCTATGACAAGCCATGCAAGGTTTGCAATGGCACTGGCGGAGTAGTAAGCGATGAAAAAGTAGTGGTAAAGATACCTCCAGGAATAGAGGATGGAACAAGGCTCAGGCTGAAGGGCATGGGCGATTATTCAAAGGGAGGGGCTGGAGACATGTTTGTTGAGGTGCACATTCTTGAGCACAGGCTTTTCAAGAGGGTGGGCAATGACATATACACTTCAATAACAATACCATTCTATATAGCGCTCCTTGGGGGTAGAGTAAAAGTTCCAACACTTAATGGAGAGAAAGAAATTGAGATACCGCGTGGCATACAGCATGGCGAAAAGATAGTCATGCATGGCGAAGGAATAAGGAGTCCAAAAGGAACTGGAGACGAGATAATAATAGTAAACATCTCCCTTCCTAAATATCTCTCAAAAGAAGAGGAAGAGCTTATCAAGAAGTTCAAAGAACTTAAGGAAGGAGGCGGAGATAAAAAGAAATGGTTCTTCTAAGATTTCTCTTTTGAGCTTTTAAATGCTCCAATAACAAATGTTGTAAGCACAATGATGCCTGCAAGCATCATTACGATTCCATCTTGCACGCTTATAGGAAGGACAGCAAGGCCGAGCGCAATGCTCATGAAGGAGAAGAGAGGAGGTATCGCAGGGAGCGGCACAAGGTACTTTTTCTGTATGTACATGGTGAACAGCATTCCTATGGAGCCGCCGATTATAACAGCAATTGGCAGGAAATAATTATACCCTATTTTATATGAGCTTATTGCAAGCATAAGCGGTATGCCAAGGTCGCCAGCTCCAAGCTGCACTTGGCTTATAAGCGGAAGCTTGCCTTTTTGGATAAGCTTTTTTATTATCGGATTATTTACTTTTTTGATTTCCTTTTTGTACTCTTCATACTTCTTTGCCTCTTTCTTTGTGAAGAATCCCTTCGGTATAACTTCTATATCTGTAGAAGCTATGAGAAAAGCCAAGTCCTTGCTTGACACAACCTTTGCTAAGGTTAGCATATGCTTTGTAACGAAAACAGCAATATAGTCATATGCAGCTATTATAAGCACAAGAAGGTATGCGATCCCAAAGCTAAAATCTATCCCAAGGACAAGCCCTACTCCTATGCTTGCTATTATTACAACTGCATTCTTTGACCAGCTGTACTTATTTTTGGCCACTATAAGGGCAATAGCCATGGCCAATGCAGCAAAAGAGACTATGCTAATATTCGCATTTGGAAAGAGATATCCAATTACAATTGCAAATACAAAAAAAGAAGGCACCACTATAACAAAGGCTTCAAAGAGCCTAAAAAGAATATCCCCATGGTATAGCTTGAAAGCCAAGAGTATGATAAGCGTGGCTATTATGAAGTATGCGAAGAACCACAAAGCCTGCTGCGGAGTATTTATTTCACTGCTTTGGCTGCTGCTATTAATATAAGTTATCGGAGTTGTAGTGTAGACAAGGCTTGCAACAAGAAGGCCCCCAAACTGCACAATCATAAAAAGTATAAGTATATCGAACTGCTGCCTAAACTCTATCCTCCTCACCAAGCTTCCACCATCACTCTTCTTCCCTTCTCACAATCTTTATTATACCTGGCTTTGGGCTGTAAATATCCCCGCTCCTCTCAAGTTCAGATATATACTTTGCAGTAGTGCCCCTGTCTATGCCTGCTTTTTCAGCTTCTTCGAGCACCGAGACTATCTTTGCACCTTGCCCTCCTTCATCAAGCTTCGCTATTATCTCCATCAACGTGTTTATCTTTGTGACCTTTTCCCTAGGCATGCCTGTGAGGAGCGTATCTATGTCTTTTCTCCCACCCCTGTCTACAGCAAGGGTAGTAAGCATATAGTCAAAGAGCGAGATGGCAAGCTCAGCGTCTTTGAGCTCTATCCTTTCTGAAAGCCTTGACTTTGCGCTCGCTTCTGCAAGCCTTACAAGCCCTTCTATCTGCCTAGGCGTTATAGGCACAGCCCCTTGTTTAAGGCCAAGCTTCCTAAGCTCAACATAGAATTCTTGTATCCTATTGCTAGCCTCTGGGCTGAGCACAGGCTTGACATGCTGCCTTGCATAGGCGATGTATTTTCTAAGGAGCTCGGGATCTATTGGCGGCGCCTCTACCTGCTCATATCCCTCAACCTGCGCCAATTGCGCCCCTGCTGCTTGGTGCTGGGTCAAAATATGCTTTGCAATCCTTTTGTCCTGCTCTTCATCAAGCACATCCATTATTGGAAAGATGAGGTCAAACCTGGAGAGCAAAGCAGGAGGAATGTCGAATTGTTCAGCAGGATACTGGTTTTTGTCAAACCTACCATACTTTGGGTTTGCCGCAGCAAGCACAGAAGCCTTTGCATTGAATCTGGCTACAATACCTGCTTTTGCTATGCTTATTGTCTGCGACTCCAAAGCCTCAAGAAGGGAGGATTTATCCTCATCGCTTATCTTGTCGAATTCATCTATGCTTACCTCTCCTCCAGAGCCCAGGACAAGGGCTCCAGCCTTTAGGGTCCAGCCCCCTTCGGCGAATTCATCCCTCTCAGCAGAAGCCGTAAGGCCTGCAGAGCTTGTGCTCTTTCCGCTTACATATATGCCCTTTGGGACAATTGAAGTTACTGCTTGGAGAAGCCTAGTCTTAGCAGAACCTGGGTCACCTATGAGAAGTATATGGATATCGCTCCTTATTGGACCTCCATCTACGAGCTTCTTGTCAGGAGTGCCTCCAAAGAGCTGCAGCGCCAAAGCCTTCTTTATCTCATCATATCCATATATTGAAGGGGCTATTGACTTGGCTATCTTTTCGAAGATGTGCGGGTCTTTTGCAAGCTCTTTTATCTTTTTCTCCTCTTCTGGAGTGACCTCTATTTCGATGAACTCCTTCTGCCTAGGCTTGAGCGCAACTGCATCAAAAAGCATAGTAAACAATGTCTTTTCCTCTTTGCCTTTCGTATTCCTTCTAGGCCTTATCCTCAATACGCCTGTTATGTCTACTCTGTCTCCAGGTATGACGCTGTTCACAAGGTCGTCTTCAAGCCAAACCTCAAGCTGCCATGTTGGGGTGCTCCCTTTTAGCCTTTCAAGAGGATCCTGCACCGCAATCCTCTGGAGGTTTATGAATTCAGACTCTTCGCTTATCTGCTTCAGCGATCTTCTTTTGCATTGTGGGCAAAATTCTGGTGCATTTTCATTTTCAAGATCTACCTTTAGCACTGTGCCACAGTAAGAGCATTTAAATACGCCTACATGGACCTTTGGCGTTATCTCTGACCTTTTGACTACCAGCGCATCTATAGTGATAAGCTTGCCTATATGCTCTGAGCCTATATCCTGTATGAGTAGTCCCTCTGTTGTTGCGCCCATAAACCTAGCATGGACAGGCTCCTTTGCCTCAGGGTTTGGGTTCATCTTTGCAAGGGCAGAATCTGCTATAGAAAGTATAGAATCTGGGTTGTTTATCAGCTCCATTGCAAGCTCGCTGTCAAACTTCTCCAAATCCTTCAAGTCAATATTTACGCTCCTTTTTTTAGGGTAGCTTATGAACATCTCATTTATCTGGTTTACATAATAAGCATTGTAGAATTCAATGAATTTGTTCCTATACTCTTCAGCCTTTACAGAATCCATAGTACCCCCTGCGCATACAGAAGAGAAGCATTAATTAAATATTAATACAAAAACAATAAAAAAGGTATATTAATAAGATATTTACAAGATTATTACAAGTTAAATTGTTATTACAAATTAAATTGCCGTGATTGCATGAAATACATAATAACATCTGCTCTCCCTTATGCTGAAGGGATGCCGCATTTGGGGAATATGGTAGGATCTATACTGCCAGCTGACATTTACTACAAATTCATGAAGATGTGCAATGAGGATGCAATATTCATATGTGGTAGCGACCAGCACGGCACTCCGATAGAGCTCCAGGCTATCAGAAAGGGCGTGGAGCCAAAAGAGTTTGCAGACTCTATGCACGCAAAAATAAAAGAGATACTTGAAAGATTTGAATGCACTTTTACATACTATGGAAAGACAGACACTGAGGAGAACAAAGAGACTGTCTATGAAATCTTCAATGCGCTTTATAAAAATGGCTACATAGTTGAGGTTAAGTCTGAGCTTCCGTATTGCAATGTAGACAAAAGGTTTCTAACTGATAGGCTGATAGAAGGCACATGCCCATACTGCGGCTATCAGGGCGCAAGGGGAGACCAATGCGAAAATTGCGGCAGGCTCTTGACGCCGAAGGAATTGATCAAGCCACACTGCACCATATGCGGCAAAGAAGACATAACCTTCAAAGAGACAGTCAACCTCGCATTCGATATGAAGTCTCTTGAAAATGAGATAGAGGATTTCATAAAGAAGAGGTCGAAGCACAATTGGAGCAAGAACGCCATAAACCATTCGCTAAACTATATAAAGCGTGGCTTGGAAAAAAGGGAGATAACAAGGGACCTTAAATGGGGATTTCCTGTGCCTCTGAAAGGATTTGAAGATAAGGTATTCTATGTTTGGTTTGATGCAGTCATAGGTTATATAGGAATAACAAGAGAATGGGACAAAGAGAAGTGGAAAGATTACTGGTTTGGAAAGTCCAGGCTAATACAATTCATGGGTAAAGATAATATAGAATTCCACACATTGATGTGGCCGGGCATTTTGATAGGCACAAGGAAAAAGTTCATTCTGCCTTACACTATATATGCTTACGAATATCTCCTCGCAAACAAGCTCAAATTCTCAAAGAGCAAAGGCATTGGGCTCAATATAGAAAATGCACTTGAAATACTACCTGCAGACTACTGGCGTTTTATCCTAGCAGAGCTTCTGCCAGAAGGCGCAGATGTAGAAATGTCCATAAGCAGGATAATGGAAATAGTCAACAACGACCTGAACAACCTGCTCGGCAATTTCATACACAGGAGCCTCACCCTTGCCTTCTCTAACTTTGGGGATATTGTCCCGTTGTTCAATGAAGATATTATGGGCCCGGGAGAGAAAAAATTTGTCAGAGATATAGAAAGGAAGGAGAAAGAATACTTTAGGAATTTCAGGAAGATAAAAATAAGGGAAGCGCTAAGGTGCGTGCTTGAGATAGCCTCTATAGGAAATAGCTTCATAAGCTCGACAGAGCCGTGGGCGCTCGCCAAAAATAACGATGAAAAATCGCGGGCAAGGCTGGGAAACATCGTTTACCTTCTTTTGCAGGCAGTTTACAGGATAGGAAATCTTATATATCCATTCACGCCGGAAGCTAGCAGAAAGATACTCTCCATATTCAACGAGGCCTCTCCAGAATCTAGTTGCATAGTCTCTAGCTTAAGGAGCGGATCAAAGCTCAACCTCCACAAGCCTGAGCCTTTGTTCAAGAAGATCGAAGAGGAGGAGATAGAGAAGCTGAGGAAATTCAGCTAAGCTTTTGGGCTTTCCTTTGGCAAGCATGAGTTGAAAGGAACCACAATTTATTCGCCATGATTTATGTATACTTCAAGCTTACAGAGGCTACCTTTTGTATTGTGCTTTGATATCCAGGCATGCTATAATTGAGCCACAGATAACCGATAAAAGCATTGCCTAAGCGTCCTGAGGCTATTCCTGCGCTGTTGTAGCAGTTTGCATACAAAGTGTTGCCAGTGCCGCTATAAATCACAATCCCATTTTGCAAAGCGTTTGGCGGATAGGAATTATAAGGATAATATGCAGGGTTTGCAGTTACGTAAATATTCCCATATGCAGGCCCATTGCCGCTTCCATTCACCGCTGATGAGCATGCTACACCATGCACTACAATCGGCCCTCCAGTAGCTTGGCTTATATATATTGTAAGGGCTCCGCTTGAGTTTATAGCGAAAATCCCACATGAGAACCCAGGTGACGGCGTGCACATCACTGGAGCAGCAACAGGATTGAGCACCCCTACTTTATAGATTACAGCAACAGCTATTATGATAATGATAAGGGCCACTCCATAAGACATGAGGAAATCTACAGCTGCCTGGAGCTTAAAACCCAACATCTACTTGACCTTCATCTCCACCTTCGCTTCAAAATCGGAGATTTTGTAATTAAATTCTTCATTGGATTTTATTATACCTTTCTCCTTTAGGAACTCTCTTGCAAGTAGATAGTAGACCACTGCAAGGGAGCGCCTTCCCTTGTTGTTGCATGGTATAATCAGGTCCACAAATTTTATCCAATTATCTGTGTCGCATAGTGCAACAACAGGTATGTTTGTCTTGCTCGCTTCCTTTACAGCCTGCTTCTCATTCCTTGTGTCGCTCACCAGAACAATTGCAGGCTCTATGAAATCTTCCCTATTCGGGTTAGTAAATATCCCAGGCATTATCCTTCCCTGTATAAGTCTTGTTTTTGTCACCTCGGCAAACTTTGAAGCTGCCGAGATTGCATAGATTCTTGATGCTGTTACAATGATATCTTTTGGATCATATCTTGCAAGCATTTTTGCAGCTATCTTTATCCTTCTGTCTATCTCAGGGAGATCTAGAAGGTAAAGCCCGTCTTCCCTTACTTTGTATATAAACCTTTTCATCCCTGGCGTCTTTACTTTTGTGCCTATATGTACTCCAGCCTCAAGGTAAACCGATTGGTCTATCAGCAGTTCATCAGCCATCTATACACCTTTTTTCGGGGTCGCCGAGATTTTCATTTGCATTTTGAATTCCCGAAAGCTTCTCGGGTCATGTGCCCCCTAAGCACAGAGCCTAACCAGGCTAGCAGACGACCCCGATATTTCAATATTTTGTTTTAAAACCTTTTTAATCTTATCTCTACTTTCTTCCGTATTCAATTACTTCGTCTATTAAATCGACATGGCTAATAAGCATTCTCCTGCAGCAGTATCTTTTTACTCCCAAATCGTCCAATACCTTTTCAGGGTCTTCGCCAGCATCGACTCTTGCTTTAAATTTTTCCCATTTGTTGCCAATTACTTGGCCGCATGAGAAACATCTAACAGGAATCATCATTTTCTCACCATCACCTGTATGAAGTCTGGAATCTTGCCCTTGCCTTTGGGCCTAAGAACTTCTTTGGCTCTACGCGCCTTGCATCATCAATAAGCAAAGCTCTATCATACCTCATATAAGCCTTTCTCACAATCTCGCTGCTTGAAGCAGCAGCAATCGCCTTGGCTATAGCATTCCTTGCTGCCTGAGCTTGCCCGCTTGCACCGCCTCCCTTGACGTTTACTATTATGTCTGATGATTCTGCTATCTCCTTGGTTATGTTGGAGAAGTTGACAGGCTCAAGTATAAGCTCCCTTAGCTCCTTCGGCTTTATAAGGTTTACATCAACGCCATTAATCTTTATTTTGCCGTTTCCTTTTGTAAGCCTAGCTCTAGCAACCGCTTCTTTCCTTTTGCTTTTTGTGATTATCACTTTTTGCTTTGGGGCCTTTTTCTTTGGCTTTGCACTTCTTCTTTTCTCTTCCGCCTGCGGTGCGAGTGCGCCAAGTTCTTTGTTCAATTTTTCCAAATTTTGATTTTCAGCCAAAGAATCACTCTCTATAGCCAAGTTTTTCAGCAAGCTTCTTAACGCTAATTGTATTCTCAAACATCTTTTTAATATCTTTCTTCTCTATCTCCTCTATCTTCTTGTTTTTATAGATTTCTGGAATGCCCATATAAACCTTCAGCAGCCTGTACGCTTTCTTTCCTTTTGCTTTTTTGTAAGGGAGCATTCCCCTTATCACTCTTTTGACAAGCAAATCTGGCCTCCTCGACCAATAGGGCGAGTGTTCAGGATTGGCCTTGTCTTTAAGCTCTATCCTTTGCTTGTAATTTTCCACTATATCTTTTTCATGGCCACTTATGAGCATCTTCTCTGCATTCAACACGACAACTGTGTCGCCATTGAGCAGCATCTTGGCTATCTTGCTTGCAGCCCTTCCGAGTATTGCACCTTCAACATTAATAATCCTCTCCATAAAAACACTCTTTATATTATTATTCTTGAATCCTTAGCCTTAAGCGCTTCATCAATGCCAATTATGTTGCAGCCGCTCTTTCTAAGCTTTTCAACTGCAGAATGTGAATATTCTATAGCAGAGATGTTGAACTTCTTCCTTACCTCTCCAACGCCCAGCACCTTGCCAGGAACTATTATGTGCTCGCCTTCTTTGGCAATGCTGTCTAGCTTCCTCAAATTCACCTTTATCCTTTTCCTTTTTGGAAGGCTTGCCAGCTTTTTTACCTGCTCAACAAAGCCTTTGCTTCTGACTCCTTCTGCCAAGGCTTTGTCCAGCTTTACAAGCCACTCATTTATCTCATTTTTTTCTATATAACTTTTCATTTGGGTCACATAGATGCGGGGGGAGAGATTTGAACTCTCGCAAGCTCTAAAGCTACAGGAGTTCTGAAATTTTCCTCAGTCCTGCGCGTTTGACCAGGCTCCGCCACCCCCGCGCATTATTTTAATTCTTTCTCCATAGCCTTTAAATCATCTTCTATTATCTCAAGTGCTTTATTTAAAATTTCTCTTGAGCTCATTTGACCAAAGGTCTCAATATAAAATTCATAAACTCCTTCCCCTTTTTTCTCATACGTAGCTAAGCCAGGCTGGAATTTGGCGCTTTTTGCTCCGTTGTTCATTACTGCCTTGCCCTCCAACTTTATTCTTTGCCCTTCAGCAAGCTTTATTATTGGTATATCATCTATTGCAACTTTGACCTCCTTGTCATTGCTTTTGAGGTCGCTTGAATATACTGTGCAAGGCCCTTCCATATCCAAGGTGAATAATATCTCGTCTTTTTCGTCGTATCCTTCCTTCGGAGTAACTAATGGTATAAGCCCTATCCTATGCGCAATATATTCGTCAAACATTGCGCTTGTATTGATGTAAAAAGTCACTGTGTCTATTGCAAATGTCTTTACCCTGCTTATTATTATCCTCCTAAGCGCGTTGACAAACTCCGCATTCGTCTGGCTTATAGAGAACCTTATAGCTGCAGGAGTATTCTCAATAAATTCGACTTTCATGCAATCCCAGAAATTAGATTATGGCTTTATTTATACAAATATTAATATATTTATTTCTTTCTTTTTGGCTATCGACTGTCGAGTTCAAATTGTGCCTGGCACAAAAGATATTAGAGAAGGCTTTCCTCTTCAACTTCAACCTCTCTGACTCCATTTATCTTCTTCAGCTTTTCTTCGAAAACAGTGCTTCCTTCAGAGTCCTCGTGTATAAAAAGAACTTTTATTATCTTTATCCCGAAGGCCACATCTTCAAGTTGTATGCCATTTGGCTTGAGCTTTTCTGCTATCTCCTTGCTTACTTTCTCTTCTTCTCCATTCTCAGCATATACCTTAAAAATAACACCAACTTTCCCCATCAAGGTCCCTCAAATCCGCATTTTGGGCATTTATATGGAGTATATGTCTCCCTGCAATGCTCGCAACGTATTATAGTTGCCTCGCCGCATTTTGGGCATTTGAACTCAACATATTTATGGGTAAGCTTTCCGCACGAAGTACATACCTTGCCTGCAAGTGATGGGATGCAACCACCTCTAGATAAAGTAGATATACATTTAAATAAAAACATATAAAAAGATAGATAGTAGGGCATATGGTGTAACTTGGATAGCACGGCAGCTTGCGGAGCTGTTGGTTGCGGGTTCAAATCCCGCTATGCCCGATCTTGCTATACTGCAAGCTATATCCTCAAGTTGTTTGCTGTATTGAAGAAGGATAAGAAGAACTAAATAGAAAGCAGAAAAACCATGCTACCCAAAAATTAAATGCAAATGAAAAATACAAAAAACAAAAATTTACCTCCTGCCCCTCCTGTTCATCTTTGCTCTAGCTACGTATCCGTTCTTGTCTATGAAGTAGAGGTATCCCTCCTCCCTTTCTATCTTTTCAGTTCCAACTCTGCTCTTTCTGCCCCTTGTGTTTGTTTTCATTGGTGTTCTCCATACGTAGCCGTCCTTTCCGAGGTAGTAGAGGTATCCGTCTTCCTTCTCAATTCTCTCTTTTCCTACTCTTTCAGCCATTAATTCACCCCAATAAATACACGTATATATAAGTTTATAAATTCATCGTCGAAAAATCGAGAGCAAAATATATGGTGCTTTGCATGCCTTTTCTAGACAAAGGTATTTAACTTTTAAATTCGCCAAATAAAGTGATTCTATGATACAGATAAATTTTTTTGAAGACATAAATCTGGCTGGATACACTCTTATCGAAGGATTTCCAGGAGCAGGGCTGGTAGGGGCAATGGCCAATAGCTATATTATAGAGAAGCTAAAGATGGAGTATATAGGTTACATCGATAGCAACTCATTTCCACCCATAGCAGTAATACACAACACAACTCCGATGTTCCCAGTGAGGATATATGCAGACAAGAAAAACAAGCTGCTTGCAGTAACCTCTGAGTTTACAATTCCTACTGAATCTGTAAGGGAGCTTGGCATCGAGCTTCTAAGTTTTGCAAAAAGAAATGGGGTAAGCACGATAATTTCCATAGGGGGAATACCAACTGAAAAGCCAAGCACTGAAGCTTTTATAATAAGCACAGATAAGAAAATGCTTGAAAAGGCAGCCGCAAATGGAGTAAAGGCAATAAATGACGGCGTTATAGCGGGAATAAGCGCCATAATACTTGCGAGTAGCCCCATAATGAATATACCTATAGCAGACATACTTGTTGAGGTGAATCCGGAAATAACAGATCCAAAGTATGCTGAGATTGCGCTTTCAACGCTCAACAAGCTCTTGGATTTGAAAATAGATCTGCAAGAGTTGGAGGAAGAGGCAAAAATAGTTGAAGCAAAGATAAGGCAGATGATAAGGAAAGCGAAGCTTTCGCATGAGAGCTACAAGAAAGCGACAGATGCCACTGGCCCGTCTATGTATGCTTAGGCAGGGGTGGCAGAGTCTGGTCTGGCATTAGCCACAGAAAAATGCGCAGGACTTAAGATCCTGTGGCTTAGCGCCTTCGAGAGTTCAAATCTCTCCCCCTGCAATTTAGAAAGGTCTTTGCGTGCATGCTATCGAAGCTTCAAACATCTCAAAGTATTTTTCAAACATCAAAGCAATAGACAATATCAGCTTCTCAATAGGAAGAGGAGAGAGGCTCATCTTGATCGGCCCAAACGGTGCAGGCAAAAGCACATTGCTAAGGCTCGCTTCCGGGCTCATAAAGCCTACCAAAGGCTCAATAAAGATATTTGGAATTGAGGCATCAGATGTAGAAAAATCAAGCAGGATGCTTTCTTTTGTAAGCGAAAACTATGCGCTCTATGACAGCTTGACGGTGAAAGATAACCTACTGTTTTTTGGGGTTTTGCACGGCCTTAGGAAAGAGCACGCGCTTGAAGCTTCAAGAAGCCTGCTGAGAAGGCTCAATGCGAGCGAATACTTTGAGAGGAAGGTTGGGGAGCTAAGCAGAGGCACAAAGCAGAAGATAGCAATATGCAAGGCTTTGATGAGCGACCCCAAGGTGCTGCTTTTGGATGAGCCTACAGCATTTCTTGATCCTTACTCTGCAGAAGAGGTCCATAAGCTTATAGATGAGAGCAAAGCAAGCGTAGTATATGCCACGCAAAGGCTCGATGAGCTCAGCAAAATAAGGGGAAAGATAATGCTGATGGACAAAGGCAGAGCTGTAGCATATGGCACTCTTGAAAAGATTCTTTCGCTGATAAAAGGCATCAAAATTGAAATAATATTGCTTGACGAGAAAAAGATAAGGCTAGAGGGCTGGGATGCAAGGCAGGAAGGTAGAAGAATCATTGCAAGACTAAGTTCTGCAAAGGAGATACCAGAATTGGTAGAAGAGATTGTAGCAAGAAATGGAAAAATAACAAGCGTAAATTACATTAATGAAAGCCTTAGCAATGAAATGGTGGAGATTTGATGGATTGGAATAAGGTATGGGCAATAGCAGAAAAGGACATGAAGGAAGCATTTAGCAGCATTTCAATCTGGGGCCCAATGCTTGGCATACCTATATTCTTTGCTATTTTCCTCCCATTCTTCACATTCTACGTATCAAAGTATGCAGGCACAACCATATTGCCCCAAATGGCGGGAGTGAGCGTTAACTATGCGATTGGCAGCTTCTACTTTATCGAATTCTTTTCTATAAACATCCTTGGGCCGATATTTATGACAATGCCTATCATCACCGCCTCAGTGCTTGCCGCAGATAGTTTTGCAGGTGAAAAAGAAAGAAAGACGGCAGAATCTCTTCTTCTTACTCCAACAACAAATAGCGAATTGCTTATGGGCAAGATACTTGCTTCATTAATACCTGCTGTGCTGCTTACTGTTGCAGTATTTGTAATCTATGCCACAATAATAGATTATTTTTCAATAAAAGAGTTTGGCATAGCCATCTTCCCTAATATGAGCTGGTGCATGATGCTCATCAATGCGCCGCTTCTTGCCCTAACAACAATAGGATTAGTTGTAATAGTCTCCACCAAAGTAAAAGGAATAAAGGAAGCCCAGCAGATAAGCACCCTTCTCATACTCCCTCTTTTGATAATACCATTTGTCTCTATATTCGACATAGTCCAGCTGAGTGCAGGATTTTTTGCAGGGATGTTTATCATTCTTTTGCTTACCAGCATTGCCGTAGTGCACTTCAGCGAAAAGCTGTTCGACAGGGAAAAGTTTATAATAACTTAATGCGCTTGTAATTTGATTTATATGGCCTCTATATTGGGATATTTTCTGATAGCCTTGGGAGTTGTCCTGCTATTGCTGACATTTCTTATGGGGTATGGTCTATACGAGAGCTTAAGTACGCAGTCTTACGTGCAATCTGGCCAGCCGAGCCCCTCAAACGTCACTGGAGCGATATCCTCTCTTACAAGCAACTTGAGCCTCACAGCAAGGGAAACAGGATTCATATTCCTAGAGATAATTGTGCTGTTCCTTTTTGCAAATATAGGCTACAAACTGAGCTACCTTGGGATAAAGCTTGTGAAAGGCGAAGATGAAGACAAAAAGAAGTAAGGCAAGCGCAAGTATTCAGCTTATGCCTATTAAGGAGGTGCCTATTGCGATTACTAATATGCCAAGCCATCTGAGCAATGGCACCGGCTCTATAAGCATTGCAAGAAGGCTTGCAAAAATGTAAGAGAGGCCTCCAAAGCTGTAAACCCAGCTTAGATGCGCCCTGCTCAGTGCGAAAAAGTAAAAGACTGTCGATAATAGATAAGAAATTATTCCCAAAGTGAGTAAAATAGCCATCAAAATGCTGCTTTGGCTG
Organism: archaeon; assembly: GCA_039793645.1. Classification (GTDB taxonomy): domain Archaea; phylum Micrarchaeota; class Micrarchaeia; order Micrarchaeales; family CABMGC01; genus JAGDYD01. The sequence continues at coordinate 14,454 of JBAMLI010000048.1, read as the reverse complement.
TTTAAGCCTAGCTTGAACATGAACTGCCCTAAGCCGCCAAGGAATGTGCTCATCACAAGCACAAGCACAAGCACTTCTTTTTTTGTTCTTTTTTCCTCCATGGAAACACTCAGAAAGTAAATGCGATTATAGCTATGCCAACAACAACCAGCAAGACTCCAAATAGCCTGATAGGGCTGATATCTTCCCCTATGCCAAACTTTGAGAGCAGAAGAACGAATATGAAAGAGGTTGCAAATGTAGGGTAAACAAACGATAAATCGCCGTTCCTAAGCGCGAAAAGATAGATAGGCAGGCTTACAAAATAGATGAGCACCCCCAGCAATATCCGCTTGTTCTTGAAGATTTCCAATATACCAGAGATGCTCGCTTTGAATCTCGGTAGATTTGTCTTAAATAGATACTGGGCCAAGGACGCCAAGAATGCAGCAAATACAGTTATGCCTATCAGCAAAATCTCGCTGAGCATTTAATCACAAGCTTGAAAAGTTAAAATAAATATGAAGTAAGGTTATTTAAACTTTAAACATTAATCTAAAAAATGTGGTTTGATGGACATTTCTCAAGCAGATAGAAATGCGCTCTACCTCTCATCAAGCGTAATAGCGCTGACTATCGTTGCAATAGCGGTTTTTGTAGTCTCTGGTGGAAGCTACCTGTTTTACCTTATTGCAATAATAACAATAATCCTTGGCTTCTACATGTCATACTACATCTCCAAAGAAAGGGTAGAAAAACCTAAAAAGAAAAAGAGCAAGTGAACTGATTTATGAACAAACTCATCATAGCCGAAAAGCCAAGCGTAGCGCAAAGGCTAGCAAGCTCTTTGGCCGAAGGGGAGTACAAAAGATTCTCTTCAAGCAAAGTAAGCTACTATGAACTTAAGAATGGTAGCGATACCTTATATGTTGTTGCAGCCGCAGGCCACCTCTTCACTATAAGGCAAAAGGAAGGCAGCAAAAGCTTCCCAGTTTTTGATGTTGAGTGGGTGCCATCATACAAGGCCAATCCAAAAGCCTATTTCACAAAGAAATATCTTGACACCATAGTGGAGATTGGAAAGAGGTGCAGCATATTCATCAATGCGTGCGACTATGACATAGAAGGAACTGTGATCGGCACCAATATAATAAGATACATACTGCATGGAGATGTCAACGCAAAAATAAACAAAGATCTAGCGCTAAGGATGAAATTCTCTACAACCACAAAAGAGGATCTGCTCAATTCCTATAAAAACATAAACCCATTTGATGAAAGCAACTTTGATGCAGGAGAGACTAGGCATATCTTAGATTGGATGTGGGGGATAAACATGAGCAGGGCGCTCATGCGCTCGCTCTATGCAAACGGCATTAAAAAAGTGGTAAGTATAGGTAGAGTCCAAGGGCCGACTTTGGCAATACTAGCAAAGAGGGAGCTTGAAATAAAGAACTTTGTGCCCAAGCCTTACTGGAAAATTTATCTTGTTGCAAAGGGCGTTGAATTTGAAAATGTAAGGAATGAGGTCTTCGAAAAGAAAGTAGCTGACGAAGCTTTTGAAAAAAGCAAGGTGAAGGAGGCAACAGTTAAGAAAGTGGAGAAAAAAGAAGTGTTGGAGAGGCCGCTTCCCCCTTTTGATCTTACAAGCCTGCAGCTTGAAGCAAGCAGGGTCTTTGGCATAGACCCTTCTAAAACTCTTTCGATAGCCCAGTCTCTTTATGAAAGGGCCTATATCTCCTATCCAAGAACCTCTTCTCAGAAATTGCCATATTCCATCAATCTGCCAAGGATAATTTTTGAAATAGGGAAGAATGAGAAGTATGCAGGGCTAGCCAACAAGCTAATCAGCGAGAAGCGCTTTAAGCCTGCTGAGGGCAAAAAAGAAGATGAAGCGCATCCTGCCATTTTTCCTACAGGGATTCAGCCAAAGAGCCTAGAAAAAGATGAGGAGAAGATCTACGATTTGATAGTAAAAAGATTCCTTTCTTGCTTTGCAGAGTATGCAGTAACAGAGAGGACGGAGATTGTGCTTGATGCAGGTGGGGAGCTTTATTTTGCTAGTGGCGAGGTCCAAAAAGAAAAAGGCTGGAAGGAGTTTTATGCGCCTTATGTGGAAGCAAAGAATAAGGAGATGCCAAGATTTGAAGAAGGCGAAAAAGTAAAGATAGAAAGGCTTTACGAGAAGGAGCTGAAGACTACTCCACCAAAGAGGTTTACAAAGGCAAGCCTGATAAGCCTGCTAGAAAAGAAGAATCTTGGCACAAAAGCGACGAGGGCCGAAATCATAGACACGCTGTTCAAGAGGAACTACATAGAAGGGAGCTCAATAAAAGTGACTGATTTTGGGATGAGCATTTACAACGCATTGAAAGAAAACTGCAAAGAGATACTTGACGAAGAGCTTACTAGGAAGCTGGAGGAGGATATGGAAAACATAATGCGCGGAAAAGCAAAGAAGGAAGATGTCATAAACGAAGGGAAGAAAATAATAGAAGAGATTATAAAGGATTTCAAGTCAAAGGAGGTTGAGATAGGCAAAAGCCTAAGGGAGGGCTTGCAGGAGACATCAAAAAAGGAGGTGCTTGGCAAGTGCAAATGCGGAGGGGACCTTGTAATCAAAAGGTCAAAGAATGGAAAGAGCTTTGTTGGCTGTACAAATTGGCCCGAGTGCAATGTAACTTACCCATTGCCGCAGGCAGCGAAGGTTGTGCCTACTGGAAAAATCTGCCCATACTGCAACACACCTATAGTAAAGATATTTAGGCGCGGGAAGAGTGTATTTGAGATGTGCCTTGATCCAGAGTGCCCTACAAAGAAGGATTGGGGCAAAGACGATGAGATTGAAAAGGTTTTTGCAAAAGGTAAAAAATCTGAAAAGGAAAGAAAGGGTGGTTGATTGTTCATATATCCTCACATATACAGAAAATTGAAGCGCGGCCCACAGGTAATATTGCCAAAAGACATAGGTGCAATACTTGCCTACACATGCATAAGCAAGGAAAGCATATGCGTAGACGCCGGCACCGGTAGCGGGTGGCTTGCAGTAGCGCTTGCTAGGGTTGCCAAGCATGTATATTCCTATGATGTAAGGAGGGAGTTCATAAATATAGGGCAGAAAAATGCAGAAATGCTCGGCTTGGAAAATGTTACATTTAGAAATGAAGATATTACAAAAAAGATATACGAAAAGGATGTCGATGTAGTGACATTGGATCTTCCAAGCCCTGAAAAGGCGCTTAAGAATGTCAAAAAAGCCCTCAAGCCAGGAGGATATGTAGCATGCTTTCTTCCACACGTTGAGCAGGTAAGCAAATATGTCAAAAAGCTCAATGCACTCGGATTTTCAGACATATACACCATAGAAGTCATAGTGAGGGATTACCTTGTAAGGGAGGAGGGCACAAGGCCGACAAACAAAGGATTGTGGCATACAGGCTATCTTACATTTGCAAGGAAGCTACCTTCTTAATATGGCAGCAATCTTTGTCAATGTGCGTCCCTTTGCTAATCCTCCAGAGCCTTCAACATTCATTGAATGCATACTTGCTTCTTCTATTATGAGTGGATTTCCTTCGCCGAGGAGCCTGTCTTTTGTGCCTTTTTCCAAATCATTTATTCTAGCAGCAAGGGCAAGATGCGCCAAAAGGCTGTTGCTTTTGAAAATCGCCTCGCCAACCGAATTCAATTCCTCTTTGGCAAGGTTGATATTTATAATTGCTAGCGACACCACATAATGGGATTTTGATTCGAGTATCTGCTTTTTGAGATAAACAGGGTCCTTGCTGTTTATTACCTCTTTCTCATCCAAATATTCTTTTGGTTTCTCTCCATTTAAGATAACTGCATAGTTGCAGCTTGGTGCAAAATATGAATATGAGCCTCTCTCCATATCAATTAGATGCTTGTATATAATCTTCAATAGCGGGTCCCTTAGCACATATTCTTTGCCCTGCGCTTCAAAAATGCTCTCCAAATCATAGAGCCTTCTTACTAAAGAATAGAAATCAGAGCCATCTATTTTGAAAGGAGGCTTTTTAATCAAGAAATTACCTTTTTGATAGCATGGCTATGCTTGCTAGCATAGCTTCAAGCTGTATTCTTTCATTTGCCCCTTCTACTATCCTAAAGTTGCATTCTCCTATCTTGTCCATGATTTCAAGTTTTGTCTTGTCATCTGTTGGGAGGTTTTGCACTTCTCTGTAGCACTGAAGGAGCACATCCTCTCCACTCATCCCGTATAGAAAGATAAGTGTATTCAGCTCCTCTCTTGCTTTCGAGAAGTCGCCGCTTATTGCATATTTTAGCATAGATATTATCTCCTTTGGCCTCGCCCTTGCAGCAATGTCATATATGCTCTTTTCTGTTATCTTCTTGTCAAGTATCGCCGCGCTTTGGAGTATGTTTGTAAGCTTTCTTAAGTCGCCTTCACTTACATATATCAGCGCCTCCATAGCCTTTTCGTCTATTTGCAAAGATTCTCCTTTTGCTATCCTTTCTATGAACTTCTTCATTTCTTCAACATTCAGCGGTTTGAATCTGAGCACAACGCACCTGCTCTGGATAGGCTCTATTATTTTGCTTGCATAGTTTGCACTTAATATGAACCTTGTTGTTGAGGCATATTTCTCCATGGTTCTCCTTAGCGCATGCTGCGCTTCGGGAGTTAATGCATCTGCCTCATCGAGAAATATTATCTTTACAAGGCCTTCTTCAAGGGGCAACGTCCTTGCAAATTCTTTCACTTTGCCCCTAATTACATCTATTCCTCTTGTGTCGCTTGCATTTAGCTCTAGGAAGAACTCATTGAGCTTATCCCCATAAAGCTCTTTTGCCATAGCTATTGCAGATGTTGTCTTTCCTACGCCTGCAGGCCCTGCAAAGATCATGTTGGGGAAGCTTTTTGTTTTTACAAAAGCCTTTAGCCTTTCTACTATTGCACTCTGCCCTATAACCTCGCTAAGCTTCGAAGGCCTATACTTCTCAGTCCAAGATAAATCTAGAACCCCCATTTAATCAGTAATTAATCGCACTTAAGAAATATAAATATTTTAGAAAAGGATTTTTAGAAAAGGATTCTAAAAACATTTTGTGCTCTTATCTGGCAAGCGAATCATAAGCTTCAGCCAAGCCCCTGGCAACTATATATGTGACGAGTATTGCTATGAGCACATAGCCTACCCAGAGCGGATAGTTTGAAACATAGATAAGAACAAAGTAGGCAAAAGCGAGGAACTTTACAATGTTTATGCCCCCTCTGCTTATGTTGGAAGAATAGATTATTTTTGCAAATCTTGTCCTTGGCTTAGAAGATGTGCCTCTCGCACCCATTAGGGCGTCTACGAAAGAGTGCCTCAATACGATTATGAATATTACAAAAAGAGGTATTAGCCTAAGGTATGTGAATGTTATCCAGAAGGTATATTCTATAACCCTGTCCCCTGCTATATCAAGCCTTGGCCCAAACTTTGCCCCCTTTTTTGCTACTTGCTTGAATCTGGCCATTTTACTCTTAGCCTTTTCATCGCCAGATGCCGCTGCCTTTAGGTATTCAACAAGCGTTACAGAGCCATTGCTCGCTTCCCTTATTGCAAGATAGCCGTCAAGCCCATCAAGAATGTACATCAATAAAATTACAAATATCGTAATCCACGGGTTTATCTTGGCTAGAAGCATGCCTACTACTAGGAAGACCATTAGAGTCCTTATTAAGGTTGTTGCATCAGCGCTCCTCACTGTATCACAAGCTTATTTAATTATTAAACAGAAAGTTTTAATATTTAGAATCAAGATTAAAGACTTAATCTAGGGATTACATGGAGAATTACGAAGAAGAAATATTAAAATATTGGGCTGAGCACAACATTTTGGAAAAATGGAGAGCCAAAAACATAGACAACAAGCCTTTCTATTTTCTTGACGGCCCGCCTTATGTTAGCGGCGACTTACACCCGGGGCAGATATGGGTCAAGGGTGCAAAAGACATAATCCTTAGGTATAAGAGGATGAGAGGCTACAATGTGCACGACAGAGCAGGCTACGATGTGCATGGCCTGCCAGTAGAGCATGCTGTTGAAAAATCAATGGGCATAAAGTCTAAGAAAGAGCTTGAATCAAAGGTAAGCGTAGAGAATTTTGTAAAGGCATGCAAAAATTACGTAAATTCGCTTATACCAAAGATGAACAAGGATTATGCACGCTTTGGCATATTCCTTGATTTTGAAAATGCTTATATACCGTACAATAAAGCCTACATCGAGAAGGCATGGAATATTTTGAAGAGGCTCAGCGAAAAGGGCCTTCTCTACAAGGAGTCCAAGCCCCTTACATATTGCCCAAGTTGCGAGACTGTTCTTGCGCAGGGGACCCTTGAAGTAGAATACAGCGATGAAAAGGATCCTTCAATCTTTGTTGCATTTAAGATAGATATTAAAAATTCAAAGCCAAGGATAGAGATAGATGAAGAGACATACCTGCTCATTTGGACCACAACGCCTTGGACCTTACCAGCAAACATGTCTGTAGCGGTAAACCCGTCTGAGATTTACATAAAAGCAAAAATAGGGGACAAAAAGCTGATATTTGCGAAAAAGAGGTTTGAAGCAGTAGTAGCTAACCTAAATGAAAGTGCAATAGTAGAAGCTGAATTTTATGGAAGCGAGCTTGAAGGAATATACTACATAAATCCTCTAGAAAATGAGGTGCCTATACAGAAAAAGTTCAGAAAATATCACAAAGTGCTTTTCTCAGAGACAATGGTTTCAATGGAAGAAGGTACAGGGATTGTGCATATAGCCACAGGCCATGGCTTTGACGATTACAAGCTGGGTAAGGAAAACAAGATACCTGTTTTTTCTCCTATAGACTCTCATGCAAAGTATACAGAAGAGGTAGGGAGGTACGCTGGACTTGCAGTGCCAGAAGAGGCAAACGCCAAGGTGATTGAAGATCTTGAAAGATTGGGCTCTCTTTTAAATAAAGGAACAATTGTACACAGCTATCCGCATTGCTGGAGGTGCGGAAGCAAGCTTATATACAAAGCAACAGACCAGTGGTTCCTTAACGTAGGCAAGGTGAGGAAGAAGCTTTTGGAAGCAAATGAAACGGTCAATTGGCATCCAAAAGAAGCGAAAGAGTGGCAGGCCAATGTGCTTGCCAATTCGCCAGACTGGTGCATTTCAAGGCAGAGGTTCTGGGGGATACCCATTCCTATATGGAAGTGCGAAAAATGTGGAAATATAGAGGTTGTAGGTTCATTAAAGGAGCTCACCAGCAAAGCCATAAACAAGGAATATGTAGAGAGTATGGATGACCTGCACAGGCCTTATATAGATAATGTTGTAATGAAGTGCAGCAAATGCGGCGGAGAGATGCGCAGGATAAGCGACGTATTTGATGTATGGTTTGACTCAAGCATCGCCTTTGAAGCGAGCCTAAGCGATGAAGAATTCAAGAGGCTCTTTCCTGCAGATCTCATACTTGAAGGAATAGACCAGCTTAGGGGCTGGTTTTCTAGCATGCTTAAAAGCAGCGTAATGCTATACAAGAAATCCCCTTACAAGGAGGTTGTTGTTGATGGAATGCTGCTTGCAGAAGACGGAAGGGAGATGCATAAGCATCTTGGCAATTATATACCAATCTCTGAATTGCTCAAAATAACAAGCGCAGACGCCTATAGGCTCTGGTTCTCAAGCCACACGCAATGGCTCGACATACCTTTCAGCAAAGCAGAGCTAAAAGAAGCTGAAAAGGTAATATTGGTTCTTCACAACATTTCAAACCTTATAAACGAATATTCTGATGCAATCGGCTACAAAAGCGAAAAGCTCGCCCTCAGAAGAAGAAGCGAGATAGACGCATGGATAGCTTCAAAGTTGCATACGCTCATAAACGATGTGAGCACATCGCTTGATTCATACAACATAGAAAAGGCAAACTCTGCGCTGAGGAAGTTTATCCTTGACTATTTCAGCAGGTTTTACCTTAAGGTGGCAAAGAAAAGAGTAATATATGGAACAAAAAAAGAGGCACGCGATGCTATAGATACGATGAGGTATGTATTCTTCAACGTCTTGTTGCTTGTATCTCCATTTATACCATTCACTGCCGAGAGGCTTTATCTCAAAGATTTTGCATATAAGGAGAGCATCTTTCTCGAAGATTGGCCAAAATTCAGGAAAAAGATTATAGATCCAGATTTGGAGCGCTCTTTTGAGATGGCCCTTAGCGCAATAACAGCCATACTAAACAGCAGGGAGAAAGCAAAAGTGAGGCTGAGGTGGCCACTAAGCAAGGCTGTCATCGAGGTAAAGGATGAAGAAGCATTGAAAGCAATAGAGAAGCTCTCTCCACTTATAGAAGAGTATGTAAATGTAAAGAAGCTTGAAGTAAAGAAGGCAAGCAATGTAGAGAAGGTAATAAAGCCCATCTTCCAGAAGATAGGGCCAGAGTTTAGGGAGAATGCAAAAATAATAGCAGATTCTTTGCAGGAGGTTGATCCAGATGAGCTTGAAAGGGAGGTAAGCGAGAAGGGCTACTACTTACTCCACACCGAAAAGGGTCTGTTCAACATAAAGCCTGAGCATTTTGCTATAGTTGAGAAAGGAGTAAGCACCGATGCAACAAAATTTGAATACGGCTTGGTGTACGTAGACCCCACTCTAAACAAAGGGCTTATGGATGAGGCGCTTTACAGGGAGCTCGCTAGGCGCATACAGCTCATGAGGAAGGAGCTGGGGCTCAAGAAAGTGGACAAAGTAAAGATCTATTATAGAGCCTCTGGAGAGCTTTCCAGAATAATTAAAGAGAAGGAGAAGGATCTTGCCAAGGAAGTAAATGCCTCTTCAATAATAAACTTAGATGAGCCAAACGGTAAAAAATTTGAAATTGTTGGGGAAGAAATAGAGATAAAGATTGAGAAGCACCAATAACTCAATAATTATCTGCTGTTGCGCTTTTGAACGCCTTCCTATAATTTATGTTTGTCCAGCAGTCTTTGCAGATAACTATCCTTACAGTCTTGCTTACCTTCTTTGAGCTCTTCACGCAGTTGTTGCATATCTTTCTGTGGCAGTACCTGCAAGTACTGTATTTATATATCTCAGCCCCGCATCTCTCGCATATCATAAAGATCACAGCAAAATAGATATATACTTATAAAAAGTAAGATATAAAAATGGTGTTTATGGCAAGGGTAGTGATTGAAACATATGGCTGCACCCTCAACCAGGCAGATAGCAGGATAATGGGCAATATCCTTAAGGCTAACGGGTATGAGGTAGAGTATAAAAGATATAATGATAGAGAGGGCGGTGCAGACTTCATTATAGTCAACACATGCACTGTAAAGACTCCCACTGAAAACAAGATTCTATACAGGCTTGGCAAACTGAGAAGCTTGGGCAAGAAGCTGATTGTTGCTGGCTGCTTAGCTAGCGCAGACAAGGAAAAGGTCTTGAGCGTTGTGCCTGAAGCCAGCATAATAACCACAAGCAATGTTCATAAGATCATGCATGTGGTTGAGCGGGCTAAAAATGGGGAAAGCGTTGCAATGGATAAGTATGAAAGGGTAGACAAGCTTGCATACGGCATAGACAATGCTTCCGCAATAGCGAGGATTCCAATAAGCGAAGGATGCCTTAGCAACTGCTCGTTCTGCGAGACAAGGTTTGCAAGAGGTCCGCTAAACAGCTTTTCTGAGGATCTTATATTAAGGGCGGTGAAGAATGCACTGGCGAATGGCGCAGTGGAGATAGAGCTTACCTCCCAAGATGTTGGCGCTTATGGGTTAGATAGGAAAACAAACATAGCAGAGCTCTTGGGCAGGGTTGCTGAGATAGAAGGGGAGTTTAGAGTAAGAGTAGGCATGCTCAACCCTGAGCACCTTCACAGGTATTTCGATGAGCTCATTGAAGCATACAGGAGCTCGAAGGTGTATAAGTTCTTACACCTCCCTGTGCAATCAGGAAGCGACAAGGTGCTAAAGGAAATGAACAGAAGATATACTATAGAAGAGTTCAAAGGGTATGTAGATGAGATAAGGAGGAAGCTTTCAGCCACAATAGCAACAGACATAATAGTGGGGTATCCAACCGAAACAGATGAGGATTTTGAAAAAAGCATAGAACTTGTCAAAGAATTAAAGCCAGAAGTAGTCAACATATCAAAATTTGGGGCTAGGCCACATGCGCCAGCAAGCAAGCTGCCGCAGCTTGATGGGAATATAATAAAGAACAGGAGCGCTATTTTTTCAAGGATTGTGAGGGAGATTGAGTTTAGAGAGCGCGAAAAGCATATAGGAGAAACAAGGCGCATCCTAATTACAGAGAGAAACAAAAAATCTTTTACTGGAAGGGATGATTTCTACAACGAAATCGCCATTGTTGGAAATGCAAATATAGGGGAATTCATAGACGTCAAGATTATTGGAAATTCTGCAGCATGCCTAATAGGAAAAAGAATATAAAGCAAATCTTTTAATGTTTGCGATCCTTATAATATCGTGCCTTTTCTAATAGACAAAGAAACTGCAAGAAAAGCGATAAAAGAAAAGCTAGAAAGCTCTCTGCATGAAATTTTAAAAGCAGAAGTAAACGTCGAGATTGAGCCTTCAGAACGCCTTTCTATAAAAGCATACTGCAGAAATGAACCTCAAAACGAAAAGCTTATCCTAATTCTCCATAAAAGGGATAGCACCATAGATGTCAGAATAAACGAATATAATTTTGCTGAAGTCAACAGCAAGGCAAATCCAGAAGAGTTGCTTGAAAATATAGAAAACGCAATAAAAGAAATATTTCATTACAAGATAAATTTTGATATCATGAAATCTATAGATTAGAAAAATGCTAAACAGCTACTCCTTCATGCATTAAGCGAGAGGATCTAAGGCTTGCCAGAAAGTATTCGCGAAAGATTTATAAGGCCAAAATCCCTTATTCCATTCATGTATTCTGAAGAAATAGAGAGGGCCCTAAAAAAAGGAAAGATAGAAATAGGAGATGAGATTAGGCTTTTTTCTTCAAAGGGCAGATTCGAGGGCACGCTTATGCCGCGGCCCGATCTTGGCGACAACAATATTCTTGTGATAAAGCTAAGCAATGGCTACAATATTGGCATAAGGTTTGAGAAAGGGGACAAGATAGAAAAGATTTTGAGCAAAAAAGCTCCGGCCATAGAAAGAAGCATATCTACAAAGCACACTAAAAAGCCAAATCTGCCAAATGTAAGTCTTATCTATACAGGAGGCACTATAGGAAGCAAGATAGACTACCAGAGCGGCGGAGTATTTATGCTCACAAAGCCTGAGGAGCTGCTTGGAGAGGTCCCTGAACTTGAAGGTATAGCAAATATCGATGTCAACCCATTAATGAGCGTCGCCAGCGAGGATATGACATATATAGAGTGGCAGAAGATTGCAAAGGCTGTAGCGGACTCATTAAAGAAGAACAGAGGGGTTGTGATTACACATGGCACAGATACAATGCATTATACATCTGCTGTTCTTAGCTTTATGCTCAATAACCTAAATGCGCCTGTGGTAATGACGGGCTCACAAAGAAGCAGCGACAGGGGCTCTAGCGATGCTTTCATGAACCTTGTTTGCTCCATGCATCTTGCAGCGAAGAGTGATATAGCAGAGGTAGTTGTATGTATGCACGAGACCTCTTCAGATAATCATTGCAGCGTAATAAGAGGAACTAAAGCAAGGAAGATGCACACCTCAAGGAGAGACGCCTTTAAGCCCATAAATAACAAGCCTATCGCAAGGGTGAGCAGAGATGGAGAAATAGAGTATTTGAGCACATATAAGAAGAAAGGAGAAGGCGAGCTAAAGCTTCTTTCAGGATATGAGCCAAAGGTTGCGCTAGTAAAAGCATATCCAAATTCTGACCCGAACATAATAGATTACTATCTTTCAAAAGGCTACAAAGGCTTGATAATAGAGGGGACAGGGCTTGGTCACACCCCTGTCTCAACTTTGCACAAAGAGTATTCATGGCTAGACAATGTCAAGAAGGCGGTTGATTCAGGGATGATAATTGGTATAACTTCCCAATGCTTGTATGGCAGGGTAAACCCAAATGTCTACAGGAACCTGAGGCTTCTTAGTAATGCTGGAGCCATATACTGCGAGGACATGCTTCCAGAAGTTGCATATGTAAAGCTAGGATTCCTCCTCGGCAACTACAAAAAGGAAGAAGCCAAGAAGCTGCTGAACGTTAACTTGGCGGGTGAGATAACTAAAAGATCAGAGGTGGACAGTTTTATATGAAGCACGAAAAAGAATATTATGAAAAAATAGGCTTTAAATGCGGCTTGGAGATACACCAAAGGCTACTTACAAGCGAAAAGCTCTTCTGCTCGTGCAGTGCAAGGAACGAGGGCGAGAAGCTCCCGATACAAATAGAAAGAGTCCAAAGGGCCGTTGTGGGAGAGACTGGAGAAATAGACAAGGCTACAGGATTTGAAAGCATGAAGCGCAGAAAATTCGTGTATAATGTATACAAAGAAAGCTCCTGCCTTGTCGAGATCGATGAAGAGCCGCCACATGAGGTAAACAAAGAAGCTCTGGAGATATCATTTTTGGTAGCAGCAATCTTCAATGCCAGCATACCAGATGAGATAGAGGTAATGAGGAAAGAGGTTATAGATGGAAGCGATCCGAGCGCATTCCAAAGGACGATGCTCATAGGCTATGACGGCTTCATAGAGGTAAATGGCAAGAAGATAAAAATACCTTCTATTTTCCTCGAAGAAGAATCAAGCGGCATAGAGTACTCTGACAGCGAAAAAGTAGTATACAATGTAAATAGGCTCGGCATACCGCTGGTGGAGATAGATACAGATCCTGAGATCAAAGATCCAGACGAGGCAAAGGAAACGGCGCTCAAAATAGGCACGCTCCTTAGGCTTACGGGAAAGGTCCAAAGGGGCATAGGGACAATAAGGCAAGACGTCAACATATCAATAAAAGGCGGTGCGCGGGTAGAGATAAAAGGTTTCCAAGATCTTGACGTAATGGACGAGATTATCGACAATGAGATAGAGAGGCATCAAAAGCTCATAGAGATAAGCAAAATGCTTAAAGAGAGAAATGCGAAGGTTGGTGGCGCTGTAGATGTAACTGACATATTTTCAAATACAAAGGCAAAAATCATAAGAGAAAATGCACTTAACAAAAAAGATGGGGCTGTTTTTGCAGCAAAGCTCAGCGGATTTAAAGGCTTGATAGGAATAGAGATAAACCCTGGGAGAAGGCTTGGGAGCGAAATAAGCGACTATGCAAAAGCAGCTGGGGTGGGCGGAATAATACACAGCGATGAGGATTTAGGCGGCTATGGTATTTCAAACGAAGAAATCAAAGCATTAAATGAGAAGCTCGGAATAAAAGAATCTGATGGATTTATGCTTGTTGCTGGAGATAAGGAAAGCGCTTCAAAGGCGATCTCGCTAGCCATCTACAGGGCAGAGCGCGCTCTGATTGGCGTGCTTCCAGAGACAAGGACAATAGACTCAAAAAAGAATATTACGAAATTCTTAAGGCCATTGCCAGGCAGTGCAAGGATGTACCCCGAGACTGATGAAAGGCCAATAATAGTAAACCACGCGCTCTACAATCAAATAAAAGAGAAGGTCCCAAGGATTGAGGAAATAAAAAAGAGGCTTGCCAATGAGATAGGGAATGCACAGATAGCTGAGCAGCTTCTCAGATCGCCAAAGTTGCAAGATTATTTCTACATCTCTGAAAAAGTAAAAGGGGAGCATCCGCTAATAGCCAATATACTGCTCCAAAAGATGAGAGAGCTCAAAAGAGAAGGCATCAACGTTGATGAGCTTAGCGATGATGTGATTGCATGCATGTTCAGCAAGTACAAAGAAAAGCTGATAACAAAGCAGGCATTTGACCCTTTGATCAAAGCCCTTCCAAAAAGTTGCGAAGATGTTGAAAAAATAATAAAGGACAAAAACTTAATAAGAATCTCAGGAAACAAGCTCCGAGAGCTTTTGAAGAATGAAATAAGCAAAGGCGAAAGGGAAAAAAGCAAGATAATTTCAAGCATAATGTCAAAATTTAGGCTCAATATAGATGGAGAAGAGCTCAATGAACTGCTAGACGCCATGCTAAAGGGTGAATAAATGAAGTATAATATAATCGGGGGATCGATGCAGTCACTCGATATTGAGCTCGAAAGCGGCGAGAAGGTTTATGGCGATTCCGGCAAGCTTCTAGGCAAAAGCGAAAATATTATTATGACCCCAAGGCTGGTTGGAGGTATAATTGGCGTTATAGAAAGGAAAATTACTGGCGCAACAGCCCTTTTGACAGAATTTTCCTCCAAAGATTCGCCAGGGATAGTCTCATTGGCTGGGGTTATGCCTGGAAAGATAAAGGCCATACAGCTCGGAGAAGGCGAATCTTTTATAGCAGAGCATTATGCATTTTTAGCAGCGCAAGATTCTGTCAAGTTTACA
>JBAMLI010000047.1:0-1076 GCA_039793645.1 archaeon | reverse complement strand
TCTTGCAGAGCGCGCTCCTAAAAGGTGTTGTGAAGAATAGCTTAGGCTCTTTTCTAAACTCGCCTCCGCATGGCTGAAGTCCAATAACAAGGCCCATTTTTTCTAGGTCCTCTACCAGGCTTTTGGCTGTCGCTTTGCTTATTCCAAGGTAGCTTGCTATATTTGAATAGCTGGCTTCATAAGGCCCTGAGATTGCAATCTTGTAAAGGAGCTTGTAGAGGCTGTCTATCGTTCCTGCATCCACCTTTCTTATAGCTGGCAAATCTACTGCAAGCATCTTCTCTAAAACACTCAAAATGGTCTTTGGATACTCCTTTTCAATATCCTCATACAAAACCCCGCCATACATATAGTATTCGCCAAGGTATGCGCTCCATTTGCTAAGCATATAAGCAATCTCCTTCCTTTTCTCCTCGTTTTCAAGCTCTTCAAGGCTTACGCTCCTTATCTCAGCGCCCTTCTTTATGTTTAGATACTCCCTGAATGACGTAGGCTTGAGTTCGTAAAGCATTGCCCTTCTGCTTAGGTCTGCGCCCTCCTGTATCTTTATAGACGATGAGCCTGTAAAGAATATTTTTGCATCTCCCTCATCATACAGCGTCTTTAGGTCTACTTTCCAGTTGCTTTTGGTATGTATCTCGTCTATGTAAATCTCAGAGTAGCCTTTCGCAACTGCATGGCTCACTATCTCATAGATATCATACCTTCTCAAGTATGCTGCATCTGCAGGCACATAGAGCGGATTCTTTGCCAGTTCTGCAAGCTGAAGAAGAAGGACAGTCTTGCCTACTCCTCTTATTCCATATATGCCATGGTAGAACTTGCCTGAAGCCTTGCTCAATATCTCGAAGAGGTACCTGTGCTTTGCAAACTTCTTTGCTTCTGCCAGCTTTCTCCTGCTTTTTAGCTCAAGCTCAGAGAATGTTTCTTCGTCCATAATGCTAATAGCGCAAGCAAGATATAAATACATTTCGTTCAGTTTATTGAACTAAATACATGCATTTCGTTCTCTATGCAGAACTAATTGATCATTATATAATATCATATCATTAGCCGCCTTTTAGCGCTTTCTCAAT
>JBAMLI010000046.1:0-1084 GCA_039793645.1 archaeon | reverse complement strand
GCTCTTAAATTTTTAAGGTAAAAGAAGTGTGTGGACATGCTTTCCTTGCTTTTGTTTTCAAGGAATGATACGAAGAATGCGCTTAGCTTGGCAGAGTCAATGCTAAATGCGGTTGATGAAGTAGTAATTATAGATTCAAGCGACGAGAAAGAGCACAATGAACTTGTTGAGAAGGCAAGGAAATACCGCAAGATTAATGTTTTTTATGCATTGCCTCTTGGCTATGTAGAGCCTCTTCGCAGTTATGGGATAAGCAAGTGCAAAGGAGATTGGATTCTCTATTTAGACACTGATGAAAGGCCAAACAAAAAGCTGCTTTCAGATTTGAATAAAATTGTTAATGCTGATTGCGATGCATTTGCAATAAAGCGCTATGAAGAAGCGACAGCCTCTTCGCACACGCAGTTCTTTACATGGCAATTTAGGCTCTTCAAAAAAAGTGCTGCACTTTTCAAAGGCATTATACACGAGCAGCCAATCATTAACGGCAAACTCTGCACGCTTGGCGATAACTATTTTATTGCTCATAGAATAGATTTGATGCACCACGAGAGAAATGATTACAATAAGATGCTCTTGTTTGAGATGCTTTCATATAGGCAGTATAATGAGGTCTTCCTTGACTATATAAGGAAGTTCTTTGCAATTGACCAAAAATCCATTTCTGGGAAAATTATTCTTGGATTTTTCAATGCTCTTTTGCATGCTTATGAAACTCTTTTCTTCAAAAAGCAGGATAGCGAGATAAGCAAAAGAGATTACCTATGGTTTTACTTTATAAGAACACTTGCATATGGCTTCAGGCAAGGCAGGATTGGAAGCATTTTTGAGATATGGAATGGCCAAAAGAAGTATTTTGAATATCTCGAAAAAGAAAGGGAAAAGCTTGCCGAAAAATATGGCCTGAAGAGAGTAGATCTATTCAACATATCGCAAATAATATACAAGGAAGGAGTAATAAAATACCTCGGGTTTGACAAGCCAGAAAACATAGACAAGCTTACCAAGGAATACCTGCAAGGAAAGCTAAAAGAGAAAGGCACAGATTTGACTATAAGGCTTATTGTAGAAAAGTACAAGAAAA
>JBAMLI010000045.1:4454-8845 GCA_039793645.1 archaeon | reverse complement strand
TCTATGCTTATGCTTCCATCACTGCTCTTTGCAAAAATCCCTTTGTCGCATTCCTTGCTTAGGTAGCCAAGCTTTTTCAGCATTGGAGCATATTTTTTCTCAGCGTATAGCTCAAATCCGAGCCCCTCCTCTTCAATCCTCTTCTTAGCGCTTGCAAGTATCTTTGAATAATTCTTTTCGATCTCTCTCTTCATCTCGCCCTCAACGCTTTTCAGCGCGCGCCTAGAAGCATCTTCCTTTGCAAGGAGCTCTGCATTGTGCCTCTCTACCTCGTGCTCGGCCATATATTCATTGAGCATCTCCTCTACCTTCTCCTTCGCCAGCTTTTTTGCTTCCTCTTCTCTCTTCTTGGCCTTTTCTTGTGCTTCTCTTATTATCGCTTCGCTCTCCTTCTTCGCTTCTTCAAGTATTGCTTGCCTTTTTTTCTTTGCCTCTTCTATGATTCTGTTTCTTATTTCTTCCAGTGGCATAGGTGCACCTTATATCAATCCCGCGTCTATCATTATCAATATTGAGATTACGAATCCGAAGATGAGCAATGTCTCTGGTAGCACCAAAAAGAGAAGGACTATTCCCATCTGGTTGGGCTTTTCAGCAATAAGCCCGAGGCCTGCAGCGCCTATTGAGGATTGTGCTACGCCTGTTCCTATTGCTCCTCCTGCTATAGCTATTCCTGCTCCTATTGCTGCAATCGCAGCTTCCATTCCTATCGTCATATTTCCACCATTTATTTAACATAAACCTTCTTGTGGTAAAAAGGCTTGAACTTTATTCCTCCACCCATGTAGAATTTCGAGAAGAACTCAACGAAGTTAAGCCTTATCCCTTGAACGATGCCTTCGAATATGCCCAATATCATGTTCATGAAATGAAGCAATATGAATATTACAAGGAAGAGAATGAATAATAATATGCCGTGGCTCAAGCTAGGCGTAAACGCTTGGTCTATGAGCATGGCTATTATAACGCTGCTCATTCCGAAGCCAAGAATCCTCGCATAGCTCAAAGGGTGCGTCATGAGGTTTGTTATCTCGGCAGCCTCTATGCCGCTAAGAACGCCTGTGGCAATAAGTGATGCAATCGAGATAATTGCAGCATAAAGGGTCATGCTAGGGCTTACCATATTGAAGAAAGCCCCTCCTACTGCGAATATGCCGCTCGCAATTGTTAGTATCGCGGTGAGCTTGCTTATAGCAACAAGCTTCTCTCCGTGCCTCCATTTGTTTACAAAGCCCAAGAGAAGGCCGAGCGAGACCTGCACGACCCCAAACAGGATTGTTATGAGGAGTATGGTTGTTGCATCTTTGAGCCAGTCGAAGCCGAAGTTGCCAAGGCCTATATACTTGTTGAGCTGGTAGCCAAAATACTGGTTTGAGAGAATGCCGAAGAATATCGATGATATTGCAGCAAGCTGCCAGATCTTCGCTGCATTGTATACAAGGCCATCTGGATCTGTAAACGTGGTTATCCAAGTGACAAATATGAGCGATGCCAAGCCATAGCCTACATCACTCAACATGAGGCCGTAGAATATTGGGAATGAGATTATGAAGATCCATGTAGGATCCACTTCGTCGCTTCTTGGCACCGAGTAAAATTCCATCATGTAGTCAAAAGGCTTGAGTAGCTTAGGCCTGTTTGTAAGCGTTGGGGCAAGCTCCCCTTTTTCCTTCTCTATTCTTTCCAGCTCAAATTCCCCTTTTGTTATCTTTTCAAGGCCTTTCCTTATCTCGTCAAGCCTTTTTTTTGGCACCCAGCCTTCAAGAAGAAATGTATACTCTGTTTTTTTGAAGTTTGACTTTACGCTCTCGCGCTCTATCTCGATTTCTAGCATCTCCCTGAGCGAAAGAAGCTCAAGCAGATTGTTGCCTAGCCTTGAAATCTCTTCCTTAGCTTTTGAAATTTCACTGCTAAGCCTTCTCTTCTCTTTGAGGCATTTTTCTATTACCTCTTCTGGCTTGCCATCTAAGTATGCAGCATGCAAGTCGAGCTCTTCTAGCTTGAAAGGCTTTAATATTTCGTCTATGTTCAAGCTTTTTTCAAAAGCAATGAAAAAGAGGACGTTTTTGCCAGTATCTCTCCTAATAATCTCGGCATTCTTTATCGATTTGAGGCTCTGCTCCAGCTTGTTGCTTGTCTTTCTCTCTGCGACATAAGCCTTGTAGGCGATATAATCGCTTTTGAGCTTCGAGAAGTCTATCCTTATGCCTTTGAATATGCTTGCAATGTAGATTGCATGGTCAAGCGCCTCAATGCTCCTTTCATTCTCCTTTATCCTGCTGTTCAATTCAAAAAGCCGGCCTATGTACTTTGTGCCATTCACCTTCTTTATAAGCTCCTCCCTCTCAAGCTTGCTCTCTTTTTTCTCAAACCTTGGCCGTTTTGGCTCGCCTATTATCTGTATCGCCCCATTGACTTTTATAAGAAGCTCTGAAAGGGTGTTGAGCTCTTCTGAAGGCGCATCGTCATCTATCTCAAGCTTGCTCTTCCTTAGATCAACAAAGCCATGCTCGTGAAGGTATCTTATTACCTCATTCTTCAACCTATTGCTAAAGAGCATTCTTACCTTCTCCATGGGCTCTGTGCTAAGCAATTCAACCACTCAACAGCTTTTCAACAATCTCCCTGCCTATCTTTTTTGCATGCATGCCAGCGAGCTTTTTCTTCCTTATCTTTTTTGAAATCTCCTCGATTTCCTTTTTGTCTTTTGCGCGCCTTTCGCTTATCTGCTTCTCTGCATTTTCAAGCTCTTTTTCGATTATTTGATTTGCATTCTTCTCCGCATTTGCTATAATTTCGCCAGCTTTTTTGCTTGCTTCTTCTATCATTTTTTTCTTTTCCTCCTCTGCTTTTGCTATAATCTTCTTTGCCTCTTCTTCTGCATTCTGGACTTCCTCTATAGATTTTTCGCCCATACAACCACAAAAAAGAAACAATAATATTAACGAACCAATTATTAAATATTTTCTTTTGTGTATGCCCTATTTAAGATTTAACTTTGGTATACAATTATGCGAAGCGCAGGGATACTTGCATATAGGTTTAGCGGCAAAGGGCTCGAGGTGTTGCTTGTACATCCCGGCGGGCCTTACTGGGCTAAAAAAGACTTGGGTGTATGGTCAATACCAAAAGGTATTGTTGAAGATAATGAAGAAGAAGTAAAAGCAGCAAAAAGGGAATTTAAAGAAGAAACAGGATTTGATGCGGTTGGAGATATGATTGACCTTGGCACTATAAAGTATTCTTCTGGTAAAATAGTGCATATATGGGCTATGCAGGGAGATTTCGATGCATCTAAAGCAAAGAGCAATATGTTTGAAATGGAGTGGCCCAAAGGTTCAGGCAAGACAAAGAAGTTTCCAGAAGTGGATAAGGCAGAATGGTTTTCCATAAAGGAAGCAGCCAAAAAGATAATAAAGGCCCAATTGCCATTTCTTGAAAGGCTCAAAGAAAAACTCGGATAATTTTAGGCTCTTTAGGTTTTAGGTTTAAAAAATAAAGGTTAAACGGCTTTGTTGAAAAAGTTCAAATTTTGTTGATAAATCTATAAAACCAAAAACCCTGATTTAAAAACCTTTTTATTCTTTCTATCTTTAAATCTTATTGAGCAGAATGAAGTATATTCTTGCATTTGTATTTTTCTCATTAATGCTTGCTAGCATATATGCTTCTGGAAGCGGCACAGTAACTGCGAGCGTATATGTAGTATGTCCAGGCAACATTGCTTTTTCCTCTTCCTCGGCTTTCTCCTACCTCAAGCCCTTCAACATAACCCTCAACTATACAATAGCACCCACCTCAAATTGCATCATACCCAATGTTACAGGCAATTTTACCCTTGTAAATAAGGTCAATCAAAGCGTTGCTTATGCAAAGACCATAAAACTCTACAACATCTCTTCCCCGCTTAAAAATAAGATAAGCTTCATGACAAATAGCATTGCAAACGGCACATACTATGCCGAAATTGATCTCAAAGAGCATACATATCACATAAGAAACTCATCCACACTTTTCCTCTTCAACCCAGCGAATATAATAGCAAAGGCAAGCATATATCCAAGCTCCGCGCAACCAGCAACTCCTATCTCCGTTGTCATAAGCCTATTCAACAATGGCGAGCTTGCATCAAATACGATAATGCTTAACATAAGCGTTTCTGGGCCGCAGTCTTTCAGCTTGCACAAAAATGAATCGCCGCTAAGCCCTGGCTCTGGAGAGAACGTTACATTCACTTTCTCAAACCTTACCGCCGCGGGTGCATACAATGTTGTTGTCAAGGCACGTTACAGCACTACCCTCCAAAAGCAGGTTTTAAACAATACTTCAACTGCTACAGCTAGCTTCTCTATTTATTCGCCAACCCCAACCCCTGCTCCAACTCCAACCCC
>JBAMLI010000045.1:0-4354 GCA_039793645.1 archaeon | reverse complement strand
CCAACCCCTGCTCCAACTCCAACCCCCGTTCCAACTCCAACCCCCGTTCCAAAACCCATAGTGCCTTTGCCTACGGTAGGAATAGTCTCTGCGCCCCTCTTATCCTCTTCTATCCAAGGCACCCCTACAATCTCGCAGATAAGCCTTGTTAACAACGGCAATGCAACAGAGATGATAAGTATAAACGTTCCTAAAATATATTCAAACATTATATCATTCTCTGCGAGCTCTTTTGCTATAAAGCCCAATGAGAATATAGCAGTGCAGCTCTCGTTCACTCCGAATTTGACAATAGCCCCAGGAACTTATGTAATACCCTTGAATATAACAGCAACAATACAAAACAGAAGCACCACTGTAAAAGAATATCTCTCTTTCACCGTTTATTCGCGGAGCAGCCCAAGCAAGTATATACTTAACCAAGTGCTTCTCTCAAACAACACCAACATTGCAAATGGCGTACTGCAGATACACAATCCTACAAACTCCACAATCTTCAATCTTCGCGTTGCTACAATGATCCCAAAGATTGTAGCGAGCAACATCTCGCAGATAAGCGCATATGGCCTTGCAAACAATATAACTGAATCAGACGGCTATTATGTGATAAATTGGCTTGTGCCTTACCTGCCGAAAGATGGGAGCATATATGCTTATTATACAATTTCAAAGCCCCATAATCAGAATCTTCTCACAAACATACAAAACACAATGACAGTTCCAACAACATATGTGCCTTCTACGCAGCTTAAGGTTGTTGAGATAAATGTGCCCACATTCTATGCCAACACCACAGGCTCGATAAGCATGGAAGAGCTCTATACTGGCACGTCTGTCCAGCAGGTCTCTGCGCTCCTTATTGCACCCCCCGGAATAGGCGTAAGCCCAAGCATGTACATTTTAAATGCAAGCCCAAATACTCTACTTACGCAAGAATTCAAGATAAAGGTCTCCTCTCCGGGAACGCTAATGCTAAGCCTTTACCTCTCAACGCAGGGCTTCAATACAACATACACAATACCCATCGTTGTCCTGCCGATTCCTACAACTACAACTATACCACCAGCGGTTGTTCCTAGCAAGCCGAGCTATCTTCCTGGCTATATAGCAGCAATAATTTTATTACTTATCATTCTAATATTTTTAGGCTCAAGGCGTAGAAGAGGGCCCAAGTATAGTGAGGAAAGATTATCGTCGCTCAAGGAGATAAAGGAAATGGTAAAGAGGGAGTGAATGCCTTATATAATGCGCATTTCATCGCAAAAAGGTGGTGTTGGCAAAACGACTGTTGCTGTTAATCTTGCTGTTTCTTTGCAAAGGCGAGGCTATAGGACATTGCTTATAGATGCTGACACAACAAACCCCAGCATAGGCTTTCATCTTGGCATGACAAATGTAAATGTAGGATTGAAGGACATTACGAAGAAAGAGGCCCAGCTAAAAGACTATATCTCAATACATGGGCCAAGCGGCTTGCATACTATATGCGGCACTATAGATTCAAAGCCTTTTACTTTAAGCGAAGAGAATGCAAAGGTAATCTATTCAAAGATAAAGAGTGCAAACTACGCCTTTATAATAGTGGATACACAGCCTGGGTATACGACAGAATATATAGCAAAGGTCTACGATGAGGCATTGCTTATAACTACTCCAGAAGCTCCTGCTGTTGCGAGCATAATAAGGCTAGCCCACTCTTTTGACAAGTTGCATCTGAAGCACCACCTTGTCATAAACAAGCTTGGAATGCATAGGTATGAGCTCCATCCTAAGGAGATAGAGGAAGCATATGAAGGCAAAGCAATAGGTATATTGCCAGAGGACGAGATAGTTCCCATGAGCATAGCAGAGCACATACCAGCAGTTATGCTTTCAAAAAGAGCTAAATTCAGCCAGGCAGCAATGGCTCTTGCAGAGACTTACTCTGCCATGTCTGACGTAGAGCCGCAGGAGAGATTTGTAAAGGTTTCATTTTGGAATAGGCTATGGTCTCTTTTCAGGCGCAGCAGATAAGGAATTAATAAAAAGATTAATCACCAATATTAATTGGTTGCATGGCCTCATTCAGTTCTTATTTGCCGATAATATATTTGATAGCTATAGCATTTCTTGGCATCTTCGCAGCAACAGCCCCAAGCAATTCAACAAGCACAAATTCAGTGCAGGCAAACACTATAGTTTTTAACAGCGTAGCTCAAAATGCCTCTCTCCAGAGCAACATTGCAATAACTTTTATGACTGTGCCAAACAACCAGCAGATACTTTTTGCCAATTCAATATACTATTCTGGCAACTCAATAAGCATAGCTCCTGGAAATTATCCAATAAGTGCAATAGCAACTGGCAATTTTGTTTTTTCAAGTTGGCTTTCAAGCAATGCAAATGCGAGCTTCTTAAACCAAGCTTCGCAAAATACAACAGTAAGCCTAAGCGGGAATAGCATCATTACAGCAAGCTTCAATGCATTAACAACATTTTCAGAAAATGGCTTGCCTGCAAATGCAGTATGGAGCATAATATATAATGGAATATACCAAAATGCAACTGCACCTAATAAATTATTGTTTTATACTCCACCAGGAACATATGGCTTTTTAGTAAACCCTGTCATCTTGGGCAACAATACATACATCCCAAATCCTGCAAGCGGCAATATTTTTGCAGGAAACGCAATGATTGTAAATTTTGCTTTGCAAGGGCTTATCACAAATGCATCATCTGCCATGCAAAATGCAACATCTAACCTGACTTCTACAAACCCACTGTTGGGGATTAATGTAACTGTTAATGGCTATATACAGGGCAACCTTATAAACGAGCTTGTAGAGGAATTCAGAAATATAAGAAGTGCAATCCCTCATTCCAAAAGTCAGATAAATCAAAATATAGAGATAAAAAAAGTTTTAGGTTCGTTTAGCTCTAACGAATCCTTCAGAGTAAACATAATAATTCTGTCAGGCAAATACAACTCAAACAAAGTCTATATTGCAAATATCAGCATTACATCAAGCTTTTCAAATAATCGCACATTTTCAAGAGTAAATTTCATAAGGCCAAATATGACCATTCCAATATTGTATTATCCCAAATCGCAACTAAGCCAGATCTCGATTGAGCCAAAGATAAGCATGAATAATGTCTCTACAAGCGTCAGCACGCTGGACTTTATTCCAAATAATTATCCAAGATTTGGTTTGCCTTTTTACTCTCTGTTTCAAATAGACAGCAGCTTAAATGACTCTTTTGTTAAGAGTGCGGTATACAATTTCTCAGTAAGCAAAGCATGGATAAGCAACTTGGGCATAAGCCCAGGCCAAGTTACTCTTTACAAATATATTTCTTTAAATAATACATGGGTGCCTCTGCCTACAACATATACAGGCACAAACGGCACCTATTACTTCTACACTGCAGTTTCAAACTCTCTTTCAACATATGCTGTCGGCTTTTCAGTAAATGGCATTACTTCGATAGCCTCTTCGGCATCCCTTACTTTACCATTGGGCTATGCAAACTATTTCTATGCTTTGGGCATATCGCCGTATCTTAAAAATGCTTATCCACCAACACCTTCGACAAACTGGGTAAGTGATTCTACTGCAACTTACTCTTATAAATCTGGAAAAAACTATTATACAAATTTGGCTTCTATAGGTCATTCTAACTCAAATACTGGATCATATAGCACAACAGGCACTGTTTCCGGAGCCTCTCTTGTTGGCGTAGGTGCAAATGTTTTGGTGCAAAATGGTGCTGTTTTCAGTGCTAATACCGGCACCTCTTCTGCAACATCCCTTTCACTTTCATACAGCGTCGCAACGAGCAATAGTTTTGCAATAATAATGTTTTCTTCTGCATTCCATAATTTTACAAGTGCACCAACTACAACCGCCTCTGGTTGCGTTTTGCAGAAATACTTATCTTATGGCGGTTATGTCAGTGCAGCTGAATTGGTG
The DNA here is from genome assembly GCA_039793645.1 of archaeon. GTDB lineage: Archaea > Micrarchaeota > Micrarchaeia > Micrarchaeales > CABMGC01 > JAGDYD01. The sequence continues at coordinate 398 of JBAMLI010000045.1, read as the reverse complement.
TGTAATTCTATCGCTGCGGGGAGCTATACTGCAAGTGTATCAACTACTGGGAGCAGTGCGATATCGGCTGCAGCATATGTTTTTCCGCCTTATAATGTTATATTAAACGACAATCCCACAACAGCAACAATAACAACTAATGGCGCTACTTATTCAAATGGTCAGGTTATGCAGGTAATAGGCACAAATGCCATTACAGCAAATCCACCAACAACAGGCAACTGGGTATTCAATTCATGGAGCGTTAGCAACTCTATCAATTTGAGTATAAGCAGTTATACTGCAAATCCTGCTACGCTCACTGTAATGGGTAGTGGCACTGTTACTGCAACGTGGAACGGGATTACAAAATTCTTCGAAACCGGCCTGCCTAGTGGTACATATTGGAGCGTAACATA
>JBAMLI010000044.1:0-1114 GCA_039793645.1 archaeon | reverse complement strand
CAGTTTTGTTGACCATCTTTATGCTCCTTTCCTTTTTTCATGGAGCATTAAGAGACAGTTATGTAAAGGCAATAGATTCTTCACCTAATGATTTTGTTGGGTATTGGATTAATGAGGACCAAAATACTAAAAATATTACTAAGATCTTTATTTCAATATCTGGTGATGAATTGACGGCACATACTTACGGAAGGTGTTACGGAACTGATTGTGATTGGGGCACAACTACAGCTAAAACCAGCAATGCAAGTGATGGAACTGTTGAATTAATTTATGCTTTTTCCTTTGCAACTCATAAGCTTACAATTAAACTCGTTGATAAAAATCATGCAGATGTGGTGGATCAGTGTCATTTTACTGACAACTCCGGTAGGCAGGATTATCAAGTTGAGTCAAGTTTTCTAAAAGTTGAAGTTGGAGATTTTGATAGCGTATTGATTTCGCTTTTTAAGGATGTAAAAAAACTGACTTTTACAGGTGCTCCAGGGGTCCTTAATGTAACACGCCAAGCATTTCCACTTGCTATATCAAGTAATGATTCGACACCTCCAAATCAAATTGCAATTGCAGGGTCACAATACGGACAAGGTTTCGTACTGGGATTTTGCCATGACAGCTTCTTTAGCGACAACAATTTTGATTATTTCGATAATAAAATATTTACCTCGAATATTTTAGGGTTTGCAAAGAAGAAAACAATTTTGATATCCATATCGCATGGTGAATATTTCAATCAAAGCAATGCCAGTAAATTCTCAGATTATGCAAAAAGTCTCGGCTTTGATGTACAATTTTTAAATAGCAATATTAGTACTGACTCTTTAAGTAATGTGGGCGTACTGATTTCAGGCAGTGCCTGGCGGGATATTAACGATTCTGAGATTCTTGCAATAAAGGATTTTGTAAATAATGGTGGTATTCTACTTCTTGCTGGTCTTGGATGGTCATGGATAACATATCATCCAGATAAGACTCTTGAAGACTTGCCTGCTAATAAAATTGGTAAAGAATTTGGTATTAAGTGGGTAGATGGAGTGATTAAAGGAACTGGAAGTTTTATCTATAATGACGCAACAGTATTTACAATCTTGTACCCCGAATCTCTTTTTGGAAT
>JBAMLI010000043.1:0-1127 GCA_039793645.1 archaeon | reverse complement strand
TGTATGCTCCTGCAGGCGCTCCTCCAGGAACTCCAACGCCGAAGTAAATGGTGTTTGAGGTGCTTGGCTGTGCTTGTGTTGGTGCAGGTATTATTATGCCTGTATTTATTGGTGTGAGTGTCAATCCAGTGCCGCTTGAATAGCTGATAGTGTTGCTTGCACTCCACATTGTATTGCTCACATAGAATGATATTGCCGTATTAGAAGAATAGATCCAGTTTGAGCCATATACATATATTGTTGCCTGGGCATTCCCGTTGGGATCTGTATCCACAATGCCATTCCATGTTGTGCCGGTATTTGCACCCGATGCTATTGTTCCGAAGTTTATAAGAGTAGGACTTAGCGAGATGTAGCATGTAGACTGCACGTTTGCTGTAACTGAGAGAGTAGCAGAGGTTGATGTAGTCGAGCCGTTTTCGTTTTCAAAATAGATGCTGCCAGTATACAATCCTGCAGGCGTTCCGCCAGGAATGCTTATTCCAAGGTATATAGGGCTGTTTGTTGAAGGTGTAGAAAGCGTTGGCGCAGCAACAAGTATCATTGTATCTACAGCTGTTGTTGTAACTGCGTTGCCAGCATAGCTTGTAAGGGCTGTTGGATTCCACAGCACATTACCTATGGCAATGGTGTTTGTTCCATAGTTTAGGCTAGTATCGCCCCATATAAATATATTTCCAGGTATGTTACCGCCATTGTCGAAAACTGTAATCATTGTGTTTGTAGCATTTGAAGCACCAGGATACTGGCTCCAAGCTATAGAATTCGGGGAAATGGAAATATATAGAGTCCCAGGAACGTTCACGTTTGCTGCGACCTGGCCGCTAGAAGTTGCTGCATTAATTGGTATGCTGAGCAGAGCAAAGAAGATAGCACTAGCTACCAAAGCGAAGATAACCCAATTTAAGGATTTCATCTGGTCACCTGAAGTATATACTCAACAAATATTTAAAAAGCTTGCTGATTTTTTCAAGACCTCTTCCATGCAAAGCAGTTATAAAAGATGAGATGCAGGTACTTTAACATCAAAATCATTCTTATCTTGTCTAACAACTACTTTTCCATTGTAAATACTAGGTGTGTGAATTGGATAGCAAGTTTATCAAAAACTCAATGAGGAAAAGAGG
>JBAMLI010000042.1:0-1166 GCA_039793645.1 archaeon | reverse complement strand
TTATCTTCATAAAATATTTATGATGATTTTGCTATGAAGTTTGTAAACAGAGAAGAGGAGCTTGATTCTCTTATTGAAGCATATGATTCCAAAGTACCAAACCTTGTAGTAATCTACGGCAGGCGCAGGATAGGCAAGACTGCCTTGATAAAGAAGTTTGGCGAAAAAGTAAATTTTGCATATTACCTTTGCGACACAGCCCCAATAAGCGAGCAGCTAAGGCGCCTCTCTTTGTCAATAGGCTTGGCAATAAATGATAAGGAGCTTGCAGAAATGGGCGTTGCAAGCTTTGAGGCCCTCTTCTATAGAATAGCGAGGCTTAAAATAGATAAAAAGCTAGTTATAGTGTTTGATGAGTTTCAGAACCTTGCGAGGCTGGAGAATGCTATACCTTCTATATTTCAGCGTGGCTGGGATGAATATTTGAGCAAGAGCAATGTTATGCTTATCCTTGCAGGTTCTAGCATAAGCATGATGCGCAACGAAGTGCTTAGCTACTCTGCACCTCTTTATGGAAGGAGCACGCAAATATTTGAGCTTAAGCCATTGAGGCCCAAGCATGCATTTATGCTTATGCCTGAAAGCATGAGCATGAAAGAAAAGCTATATCTTTACTTTATGCTTGGTGGAGTACCGGCATATTATGCAAACCTTGAGGGGGCTATACCAGACTATGCAAAAGCGAGCCTAAAAGAGATACTTTCGGCAATGGTAAAAGAAGGCAGCATATTTGCTTCAGAGCCCAGCATGCTGCTTTCCGAAGAGACAAGAAACGATACAAAATACCTTCAGATCCTGGAGCTTATAGCAAACGGAGTAAACAAGCCAAGCGAGATAGCAAGCAAGATAGGCATAGCGCATGCAAACTTGGGCAAGTACATGGGCGTGCTTGAATATATTGGTATGGTAGAGAAAGAGGTGCCAGTTAATCTTCAGCCATTGAGAAAGTCCAAGATAGGCATATACAAAATAAATGACAATTTCACATACTTTTACTTTAGGACCCTTAAAAAAGCATTGCCAAGCAAGAACGTTCAATACATTCAGGACGATCTGGACCTTTTGAGCCAGTCGCGCTTTGAATATTTTGCAAAAGAGTTCCTTCTTGAGCTTTCAATCGACAAAAAGATTTTTGGCATTACAAAAATAGGCAGATGGTGGGGCAA
>JBAMLI010000041.1:0-1221 GCA_039793645.1 archaeon | reverse complement strand
CAGCACCTTGCGCACGCAGGATATAGCTTGTGCTTCCAAAGCTCCCTCCTGAATTGTTTGGCCTTTTCATTGTTCCAAAGCTCCTGTATGCTGTGCTCCCTTATGTTGCCCAGCTTGAAGTCAACCATCCACTCATCAGGGCAGAACATAACATCACCGTTAGCCCTTATGAATATGCTGTTCCACGCCACGGTGCACCTGGGAGCCCGTGTATAACTCAAGTCTGTATAATACTTAATTATCTCCTCTTTGCTCATCCTTGGGTGTATATAGACTGGCTTCTTGTATTTTGTTTTCTCTATTTTTATTATTTCCTCTGCAAGCGCTTCAACATACTCCTTGCTAGGTATTGGTATTATGTGCGAATCTACGTTTGCCCCTTCGTTTGTGCCAAGCACCTCATGCAGTACTTTCTTATGTGCCTCTGCATGCTCCTTGTCGGTAAACCACAGATGCTGAAGCCTCGTTGCGTCTACTCCGACATTATCCTGTAGTTCTCTTATCATCTCATCTATTCTCCCCAATATGAAAGGCGAAAATGTTGTGTTTGTTTTGATTGCAGGAAACATCGAATTGCCACGGTATTCTATGAGCTTTTTTATTGTGTTTGTCGTTTTGTCATAATTCCCCTTCCCCCTTATCTTGTCATGTACATCTCTTGGCCCATCTATCGAGAAGTTTATGGTAAGCTTCTTTATCTTTGCAAGTCTTTGGAGCCACTCGTCTTTTATCAGGGTTCCATTGTCATTGGTTATTACAGAAAGCCCCTTGCTTGCAATGTATTCTATTATCTCAATAGTATCCTGCCTTTCAAAAGGCTCTCCTCCAGAGATGTAAAAAGAGGGCCTGTGAGTCGCAGCAAGTTCGTCTATTACCCTGAACACCTCTTCTTTGGTCATCTGCTTAGTTATCATTGGATCCTTGTTTTCTACCAGCTTGAAGCCTATGCCGTTTTTGCCCCACCACCAGCACATCTCGCAGCGCAGGTTGCAAAGCACAGTAAGCTCAAGATTAACGCTGTTTATCCTGCCGCCGAGCTCTTTGTTGCTAAGCGCAAACTTTATCTTGCCAAGCACAGCCTCCGGAAGTGTAATGGCTTTCATGCCAATGTCAAAAAGCCTTGGGTCTTTCTTTGCAAGGCTTACTCCAATCTTGTAAAGCATTGGATGCGAGCCGCTGTCTATCTTCATTGATGCACCTTATTAGTTTAATCTTCTATCT
>JBAMLI010000040.1:0-1253 GCA_039793645.1 archaeon | reverse complement strand
AGGATAGAAAGAAACAAGTACTATCTGCCTGATGCTGACATATACACTATAGCCTCAAGGATTGTACCATATTCCTATATTTCAATGTATGCTGCGCTAGAGCATTATTCACTTACAACTCAGGTGCCAAAAGGCATAGAGATAATAGCACCAAAATATCATAAAGCATTGAGATTAAAGAATCATGATGTTTGGTTTTACAAGGTGAAAAAAAGTTTCATCTATGGCTATGCAGCTATAGCAAACGGGCCTATATATGCAGAGCCAGAAAAGATCTTTATCGATGACCTCTACATTCACGGCAGGCTCTATTTCAGCGAAGAGCTTGAACATGCAATAAAGGCAAAAAGGGTAGACGTTGAGAAGATGTGCGCATATGCGATAAGGTCTGGCAGAAGGAGCATCGCAAGCCTGCTTGGGCATTACTTGGAGCAGTTCGGCGCAAATGCAGATATTCTTTTACCATACAGATCAAAAAGCTACATAAGGCTTGCCCCGGATGGCAGGCTAGACAGCAAGTGGCGTGTTTATTGGCGATAATATGGGTATATTCTCAAGCACGTGGCTAGATGAGAAGCAGAAGGCGCAGCTAGGCATTTTGAGGGACTTGCTTATAAGCATCTTTAGGCAGGAAAACAAAGAGATTGTATTCAAGGGCGGCACCGCGCTCTCTTTCTTCTATGGCAGCGACCGCTTCTCAGAAGATCTTGACTTCTCTGTGCAGTCAAAAAGCGCATACTTGAGCATAGACAACGCCGTAGAAGATTTGGAAAAAAAGGCAAACTACGAGATACTCAACGACTGGGAAGGAGAGATAGAGCGTTCAGGCATGTTCAGGAGATATGTCCTTAGGTTTAGATACGGATTATATGATGCTATTAACATTCACATAGACTGCAGCACGGAAAAAACGCTTCTAGATCCTGATATCAATGAGCTCGCAAACGATTATTATGTAGCAAAGATAAAGGTTATGAAAAGGGAGGAGATACTGGCAGAAAAGGTAAGGGCAATATATACAAGGCACAAGGGCAGGGACCTATACGATCTTTACATCCTTGCTGTCATCTTGAAGTCAAAAATCAGTGTTAGTCTTATTCATGAGAAATTCAAAAGCTACAAAATAGAAGAGAGATACTCATTTGCTTCTTTCGAAAGGAAGGTTGAAGAATTGAGGCAGTATTGGACTGATTTGAAGAGTCTTGTTGGAAATTTTGAGTCACTTGATTTCGAGAAGATAAAAGAAGAAGTGC
>JBAMLI010000039.1:0-1265 GCA_039793645.1 archaeon | reverse complement strand
CTTAACTAAAGCTTCTACGGACCTTCGCACTCGCGCACCACTCTTCAATGCATATGCCATAAGCTTGCGCTTGTCCGCGCTGCCTAGCAGCGTGCGCATGTCTTCGCTTCCAAGCCCGATTCTGTAATAGGTGAAGTCTATGATTGTTTTCTCTATATCAGAAACTGGAACAAACAGACCAGAGTATTTCACATACTCAAAGCCAAACATCATCCTCTTTGCTATCCTTCTTACTATGACTCTGTGACCCATTATCTCTTTTACACCTGGCTTTGCTTTCGATGCAGTTATAACTACAGGATTCGCCATCTGCGTCCACAGCCTCCTTATAGTAAGCGCATACTCAAGGCCATAGTAAAAGGGTGCGAACCTGAATCCCACAACAGCCTCGTTGTTGGAAAATGTGTAATAGCCGTTGCCAAGCGCAAAGATTCTCTGCCTCTTAACCTGGTTGTGAATGAACAGCTTTGCATATGCTTCTGACGCGCCAAGTTTCGACAGAAAGCGCCTTGCATCGCCGAGCGTGAATATGTTTTCTTTAGAGAAATAATTTTCAAATTCCTTTTCATACTTCATTCAACCATCTCTTTAGGTAGTCGACAATTTCTCTGTATGTATATTTGCCATATCCCTTGTATACCAGCGACCTCAGTATATACTCATCTACAGGCTCTTTTATGCTTTTTATGAATTCCGAGAATTTTTGCCTTACGTAGTAATCCTTTTTGTCTAGGAAATTGGTCAGCTGCACTAGGTCATACAGGTCCCTTACGTAGCGCCTGCTCGAATAAGCTTCCATCTTTCTTACTGCAAGATCAAGTGGCGAAAGCGTAAATATAGTCATGCGTGTACCATCAACCTTCTCATACTGTGCTATGACACTCTCCGGTCTGCCTGTCTTTGCCTCAAGCAACACCGTTGTCTGTCCGTCTGAAATGCGCATATTAGATTCCAGCTCGGGATTTCTCCAAACTACGGCGAGGTTGTGTTTTCCTAGCTCAGGAAGCAGCTTTTTGGAAAAGGATTTGGAAACATAGATGTCAATGTCTTCGGAAAACCTGCCTCCGCCATAACAACGCCATACCGCAGTGCCGCCATAAAGCACAGCGTCGGGTTGCACATTATTGTATATTATCTCAATTAGCGTGTCCTGAAGCTGTGCGATTGCAAGCTTCTCGCCGTGGAGCATGCTTCCTATTGGGTAGTCCATAATATTAAAATAACCAAAAGTTATAATAATATATATCTTTTATTGATTAAATTAC
>JBAMLI010000038.1:0-1282 GCA_039793645.1 archaeon | reverse complement strand
TCCATGCCCGTGATCTGGGTATATATGCTGGTGGAAAATATGCTTGAATGACCTAGCCACTCCTGAAGAACAGAGAGGGGAACATGGTTAATTATAGCTTTAACACCAAAAGTGTGCCTGAACTTGTGGGCGTGGATCTTGAAACCTAGGTCTCTCTGCATCCGTTTCAGATAATGGTTTACGGCCTGCCTTGTCATTGGGAAAAGCCTCTCCTGGGATTTGACACTCACCTTGAACTCGATGAAATAGGACATGATGGCATCCTTAAGATCCCTGTGCAACGGGATTGTCCTCATCACGGACTTCTTCCTTTTCAGGGTAATCAGATCTATGGTATTGAGTTCCAGGTGAATATCCACCGGTCTAATGGCAAGGGCCTCGTCTATCCTGGCACCCGTCCAGAGCAACGTCTTGAACAGCAAAAGATACCTCTTGTGCACATCCGCTCTCACCTTATATTTCATTATTCTCTGCTTTATCCACCACTCCATGGCACGTATCTCCTCGTCGGAAAAGAAATCTATCGGTATACTCTTCTTCGCAGACTGGATCTTCCATGACTTAGGTATAGGTACTATATTATTCATAATGGTTTACATTACTTACAATATTAAATAGTTTTCCATAAAGATACCAAGGATACCCCAACAGTGAGTATATAAATAAAAGATGGGAAAACAATAAAATGATTTACAAAATTCCCATTTTGTAAAATAAAATACCTTGAAAAAATTATAGGTGGAATAGTAGAAATAATGGAAATTTTTATGAAGTAGAAAATTAATACTTTTAAACGGTGATAAAATGAAGATAGGTAAGGAGGACTTCAGGTTCGGATGGGAGGAGATAGATATAACAGCATGGTATAGGATTAACGACAGCTGGGCAAGGGTGTCAATGAGGAGAAATGAAGATTTCTATGAAGTATACGCACACATCTACAGAAAAAAAGAGGATGTAATACTCTTCAGGACAAAGGACCTGAAAGAATGCGTGGAATGGGTAAACAGGGTTTTTGGATTGAACGATGAATATGTGGGGGAGAACTGAAATGAAAGAAAAGAAGGAAAGCGGAATGAAAAGTATAAAAATAAGCAATGAAATATACGAGAAGCTCAATAGAATAACAGGAATATACATGATGCAGACAGGAAAAAGAGTGCCCATATCCTCAATTCTGGACGAGGCCCTGAAACTCCTTGAAGAAAGGATAAGGAATCAGAAATCACAGTAAAATTGCCCAGGCCCTGCACGATATATAATATTCTTATACGAATTCATA
>JBAMLI010000037.1:0-1286 GCA_039793645.1 archaeon | reverse complement strand
GCTAAGGAGGAGTGTAACATTTCTCCAGGCACTATCAATAAATGTTAGTGCAATAATAGGCGCAGGGATATTTACTGTAAGTGGCGTTGCAGCAGGGCTCGCTGGGCCTTCTTCTATTCTTGCCATAGCAATAGGCGCACTCATAGCAATCTTTACAGGCATGAGCTTTGCTGAACTTGCACACATGTATGCCAGGGAAGGTGGCAACTATGAGTATGCGAGGGAGGTGCTTGGCGGCTATGCAGGCTATATCGCTGGCTTCATTTGGATAATAGCTACAATTGTCTCCGGAGCCGCTGTAGCTATAAGCTTTGGAGGCTACCTTGACAGCATAATAAAAATAGCCCAGCCTGAGATTTTGGCTGCAATCCTTGTGGGGGTGCTTGGGACGATAAACTATTTTGGCATAAAACATTCGGCAAGGCTTTCTCTGTTGCTTATCTTGGTCAATATATCTGTCCTTATCTTCTTTGTCGTAGTTGGAGTATTCTTTGTAAAGCCTTCAAACTTTGTGCCCTTCTTCCCTAATGGAATAGGTGGCGTACTAGCTGCTTCTTCATTCATCTTCTTTGCATACACAGGATTTGCAAGGATTACAATGCTCGGCGAAGAGATCGAAGAGCCCAAAAAGACAATACCAAAGGCAATAATACTTTCCATAGCCATCTCTGCCCTAATCTATGTGCTAGTTATGTTTGCCCTCATAGGTATGGCCCCATACAGCATAATTGCAAATTCTGAATTTCCACTTGCCCAAGCTATCTACTTCGCCACGCACAACCCATTAATCGAATATATTATCTCAGTAGGTGCAATGATTGCTACAATAAATGTTGATTTGACCATGGTACTTGGGCTTTCCAGAGTGATATTCGCTATGGCAAGGGACAATGACTTGCCCAAACCTTTTGCAAAGTTAAACAGGCATGGGGCTCCTGACAGGGCGATTTTGTTTTCAAGCCTGCTAATGATTGCTGCAATCTTTACAATAAATTTCAAGAATATTATTGCCTTCAGCAATGGAGCAGCACTAACTTCCTATGCGATAGCAAACCTTGCCGCAATAAAGCTCTCCTTTGTAAGGAGGAAAAACCGCAGAAGGATGCTTTTCAAATCAAACTACTTTATATTTGTGCCCATCATCGGCTTCTTACTCACATTGACGATGTTTTCATTTTTAACAAGGTTCAGCATTATGCTTACCTTCTGGACTTTGATAATAATCACATTCTATTATATTCTTGCAAAAGCGGAGCGTGAAAGGCTTGGCCTCCCTCCAGCCAAAT
>JBAMLI010000036.1:0-1288 GCA_039793645.1 archaeon | reverse complement strand
ATAATGGTAATTTACCATTATTTCATTCATCAGGTACAAAAAAAATTAATGGAAAAGAGTATGCTTATGAAGTTACGGCTTATTGTGATCCAAAGATAAAAAGCCTAAGCAAGTAAACAGATATCTTGGCGTTGTAGTGGACAAGAATAAAGGAATCTACAAAAAGAAAGTTCCTGAAGAGAAGATGATACTGGACTTTGGTGATACATTTTTCCTTTTAGAATATATGAAGTCAAGAATGCCTGATGAATATGAATTTATGAAACAATTTAAAGGTCTCATTCCTCTAGTTCTTTACAAGATTGTTCATAGCGGTGCTATGAACAATGCCAGGATATGGGCAGAAGGGAACTATGTATCCTTTGTTTATAATGAAGATCTGAGTTCACAGAGAATAAGCGAGTACCTTCAGAAGATAGGGAATGAAAAGAACCTTAGGGAATTCTTCAGCCTTCATCCATCCGCATCAGCAATGATGATAGATACAACAGCACTGCCTAACCAGATAAATATACCTATCACGGAATGGGGATATGAGAACGAGATCATTGATGAAGAGATCAAGCTCATATTGGTGCTTGATCGAAAATCAATGAGACCAATATTTTTCAGGTACGTATCAGGAAGTATAATTTATGTAAGCACACTCATTAATACTATAAGGGAATTAAAGAAATCCGGAATTGAATGCGATTTATTGATTCTTGATGCGGGATATTATTACTTGGAGAATATAAGGGACTTCTATTTTATGGGAATAGATTTTCTGATGAGATTGCCAGCAAAAACTGAGCTATACAAGGAAATGATAGAAATAAAGGATCTGGAGAGGAAGGAGAATGCAGTAATATACGGAGAGCGAGTGCTGTTCATAAAAATGGAGAAAAGAAAGATTGATGAAAATGACCTTTATGTTTATGTAGTTCTTGATCCTGAGAGAAGAGGTAGGGAAATCAAGAGGTATTTAAAAAAGCATTTGAACGAAGCGGATGATTTCTCACTAAAAAGGAAAGGATACATGGTTCTGATATCATCATATGATATAGCTAAAGAAGACGTAATACCATTATATTACACGAGGCAGATGATAGAAAAAGCATTTTCATACAGCAAGACTGATCTATCATTAATACCGCTTAGGGTTCACGGGGAAGCAACATTAAGAGGCTATTTTTTCGTAGTATTTTTGGCACTGGATGTATTGATATCATTACATAGTGAACTGAAAGATAGACCTGTAAACGAAGTTTTAGATCTGCTAAGGAACCTGAAATGCAAGGTATACGAC
>JBAMLI010000035.1:6747-10457 GCA_039793645.1 archaeon | reverse complement strand
CAGCACATCAAAAAAGAGACAGGCATAGGTGGAATAGTAAACACAAGCTTCAACAAGCATGGCGTGCCCATAGTTATGGACCCTGATTATGCGATATGGACCCTGCTTAATACAGGATCAAAATACTTGGCAATAGGGAACTTCTTTGTAGAAAAAGTAGAAAAGAAAAGCAAAGGCTAAGGCGAAGCCCTGGAGAAAGTAATGTTCATGATTCCGAAGTTGAATGCGCTTGCTGCGGTATTAGTTGCATTTGGGGTCACAAGCACAAGCAAATTGAGCCCAGGCTGTAGGTTTAGGTCTACAGAGTAATTCTTAGGATATGGGGTAAGCTTTACTATAGTGACTGGATTGTTTGCAGAATTTAGGTATATGCCCAAATTTGAATTGCCTTTATAGTACATGGCAGAAAAGTTCATGAGCAGATGAGTGCTGTTTCTCGGCACATATACACCAATTCCTCTTGCATTGCTGCCCCACCACATGTTTGAAAAGGTTTCATTGCAGAACAAAGAGGTGCATGCATAATAGCCAGGGAACCAATCGCCTACTGTATAAGCCACGACATTCTTCCCCACATTGTTGATTATAGCATCACGCGTGGAAAATATTATTGTGGTGTTAGACTGATAAATAGGTGGGCCAAAGACAGTATATAGGTAGCTTGCAAGCTGAAGCAGATTTGTGTAGTTGTATGCCTCTCTTATTACCCCTACAAATCCTACATCAAAATTCGCGAGCATGAACAGATTGAGCTGGGTATAATTCTCAATAATTGGGTAGGAAAACAGGAGCTTGCCTTGGTTGGTTAGGTAATTAGATTCTACTGCAAGCGGAATCTGCGCTAGGAGGTTGAGCTGCGTAGAATTTTCCCTTGTGGCATACCCTCCGACGAGAGGCTTCTGAAATACTGTCTGATAATAGAGCTCCAAGCCCAGATACTTGTTTGGAGCTTGACTTGAGTAATTTGGGAAGACTGGCAGGATCAACAATGAATAATTGCCCGGTATTTGCCTTATATAGTAATAAGCCTTCGGCACGACAGCAGGGGTTACTGGCGGCATGTAGTATGCCCAGTATTCTAGAAGTATAAGAATTGCAAACAAAGCAAACAGCAGCTGCGTGCTCTTGCTCTTTGAGCCCTCTGAGAGGTGCTTGAAGCCGAATGCAGCCAAAAGCGCAAGGGCCAATGTAGTTGCAAAATCGAACCTTCCTGGCTCCCTAAATACATTGAAGAGTGGTATGTTGTGGTAAATAATGTAAAGCCCGGGCATAAGCCCTGATGTTGAGGTTGGCATGCCGCTGATCCTTATATAAGGTCCAAGGGAAAGCCATCCAAAGATTATTGCAATGAATATCCAAACGCCTATCCTTTCAAGCTCCTTCTTTTTCATGCTTGCAAAAATGCCGAAGATTGCAAGGAAGAGAACGCTGTAGCCTATGTATCCCACGCTCTCTGCAGTGTCAACAACAGATCTAGCATAAAAAGACGCATATCCGTTTATCGAGCCAAAGATAAGGTTGTTAAAAGGCGGCAAAAAGAAGCTCGAAAGCGTATAGCTATATAAAATGTTGTGAACTATGTCGCCCTGCGTATTTACGTATGACAATACGCCTCCCCTAATGCCGTTGATCATTGGTATAAAGCCAGGCGAGCCAAGCAGAAAAGCCAAAACTGCTAGCACCCCAAATAAGTATGCAAACCTTTTGCTCAATATGTTTCTCCGCTCATGCTTGTCAAAGATAAGATAATAAAGAAGGATGAAAAACACAAGCAAAGCAATTAAGATGCCCTGCTCTACATCTCCTGCAAAAACAGCCAATACAAAAGAAATAGAAGAGTAGATCGCATACTTCAGCTTTCTTTCCTTAAGCATGAGCAGGAAAAAGAGCAGAAAGAGCGGTATGAATTCTATGTTAGTCCACTGCATGTGGCCAACGCTTTGTATTGTATGTTCAGGGCTGAAAGCAAAAATCAAGCCAGCAATAAATGAGCCATACTTGCTGCCTGTCAGATACTTAGCGAGGATATACATGAAGAGCCCAGAAAGCACTATGCCTGCAAAAATAGCTGTGTTGAGCGCAAGGGGCAGGCTTATCATCTGCAGGGGATAGGTGAATATGCCCAGCAATGGGGCCATTGTCTGTGTGACGAGGTTTGCCCCCAAAGGATAGAATATAAAATTTGTGAAATATGGGCTAGCGTGCAACGTAAATATAGAGTATCTAACCCACCAGAGATTCCACATGCTTTGGTAAACGTCTCCGCCATATCCCCAGACTGATGTTGAAAAGTTTGCAACTAGCTGCCAAAACATGGCTATTGCTATTGCAAGATAAGCCAAAAACACTGACAGATATTCTTTTAGCTTAGACATCTCAATCTTCATGGCTCAGCCCTACCCTACCTACTACCTAAAAGTCAGATTTTATATGTATGTTATATATAAATACCTAACCGTCTATCTTAGATTAATTAGTGTAATAGTGTAAAATATGAAAAAGCCAAACATAGTAATCATAGTTCTAGACTCGCTGAGGCTAGATGTATTCAAGGAGCTGGACAAGAAAAGATCCCTTGCAGGATTCCAAAGGCTAGAAGAGTGCATAGCCCCAGCCCCTTGGACTCTGCCTTCGCACGCATCGCTCTTCACTGGGATGTATCCAAGCGAACATGGTGCGCATGAGACAAAGGAAGTAAAATCTCTCAACATAGAGAAAATAAAACTGAGAAAAAAGACCTTTATCGATGATCTAAACAAGCTTGGTTACCACACATATGCGGTATCTGCAAATCCTTACGTGCATCCGATCTATGGGTTTAATGATTTTAGAGAATTCATTGAAGAGACGTACTTTACAGATATACTTGGATATACGATAGAGGTGCCTAAAAAGTTAAAGCCTCTCTTCGCAAAGTACAGGGAGCGGTATGGAGGAAACTTCTTTAAGATAGGATTTGCAATGCTGCGCGATGACCCAAAGCTTATTACAAAGACCATATACCTTCCTGAGACAGGCTTACTTACGCTGAAAAATATTTCAAAAAAAATCAAGGCAAAGCTTATCGACGGGTGGCCATTGGAAAAGGGCGGCAAAAACATTGTGAAGAGGGTAAGGGAGATGGATCTTAGAGAGCCGTTTATGCTCTTCATAAACATGATGGAGCCACATGATCCTTATGTAGGAGTCAAGAAAGATGTCGACTGGTCTACATCCTTCATGAAAAGTCAGCCAAGCGAAAAAGATGTGATACATTGGAAGAGGCTTTACTACAAAGCTTCAGCTAAGGCGCTGCAATACGCAGACGCAATAGTAAGCAATTTGGCTGATAGATATGGCGAGAACCAGATAATGATAGTTACCTCAGACCATGGACAGGAGTTCAATGAGCATGGTTTTATAGGGCATGGCGTCATGCTGCATGATGAGATAGTAAAAATCCCTTTTGCACTTAAGATGCCGAAGGGATTCAAGCAGAGAGGTAGAGGCAGGAACCTCTCGCTTGTAAACGTGAAGAATTTCATTGCAGAGGCGCTAAAAGGGAACAAAAATGCAGTGGAAGAGCTCTATTCCGGCAGGATATACTCTGAAAGCTTTGGCATACCTGCCAACATAAGCATAATGAAGGGCATAGACAAGGAGAAAATCAGAAGAAATGAAAAATACAGGATAAGAATCTTTGAGTAATGCTATTTTCTTTGCTATTTTCT
>JBAMLI010000035.1:0-6647 GCA_039793645.1 archaeon | reverse complement strand
TGCTATTTTCTTTGCTATTTTCTATTTATTGCTATTTTCTATTATTTGTCATTTATTCTATATTCTATTACTCTATTATTCCTACCCCTCCAAACTTGCTTCCTTTGTAGAATGTGAACCTGCCCATGCTTTTCAGGTTCGAATACTTCTCCACAGCGACATCAGACCCAAGCAATAGCTCTGCATGCCCTGCATCAAGAGGCGCTATCGCTTTGCCTTTTTTGGAAGCGCCGCTTGAAGCATCTATAATGCTAAGTATTGAGACCTTTTTGACCTCAACATCCTTCCCAAGAAGCCTAAGCGTTATCTTTGAATCAGGACCCAGGCGCATTGTTGAGAAAAGAAGCGCATGTACCTTGTTAGAAACTATGGGCTTGCACCCGCTGCTTATTACAAGCCCCCTTGGCTCTTCCAAAGGCTTGTCCAGCTCTATCGCAACGCTCTCTCCGCTTTTTGCACTGCCTACGCTTTTGCCTTTTACAACAAGCTTCAAGATATTGCGTTTAATGTTGCCAGGAAGGAAGGTAACCTTGCCCCTTTTTAGCACGCCGCTCAGCACCTTTGCTCCCACAAGTCGCCTGTTCGACTCTTCGATGAACCCTTGGACAACAGCCCTCAGGTCCTTCATACCATCTTTGCTCTTACTTCTTGTCAGGGCATACAGCTCTTCAAGCAAAGGCTTGCCTTTGTACCAGCTCATTTTCTTTGATCTACTTATTATATTATCTCCATTATATGCAGATATAGGCACAAACCTCACTTTTCCAGTGAAGCCTATACCGGCAAGAAATTTTTTGATCTCGTCAACAATGCCTTCGTATACTTTTTTGCTGTAGTTGGCAGAATCCATCTTGTTTACTGCAACAAGCAGGCTTTCTATGCCAAGCATCCTCGCTATGAAGACATGCCTTTTTGTCTGCTCCCTTATTCCTTCCTCTTGCTTTGCAGAAACTACTAGTATTGCAGTTTCAGCGAAAGAAGCCCCGCTCATCATGTTTTTTATCAGCTCTTCGTGCCCAGGCACATCAATTAGCTCAAAGGCAACGCCTTTGTAGCTTGCCTCAGCGCGGGTGGTGTCAATTGTAAGACCCCCCTCCCTCTCTTCTTCAAAACTGTCAAGTATGAACGCGGGCTCAAAAGGCCTGCCAAGCCTCTTGCTGTATCTCTTGGCTTCCTCTATCCTTGCCTTGCTTACTGAATTTGTGAGCATCAGTATGCTTCCTATCAAGGTAGATTTTCCATGATCCTTGTGGCCAAGCATTGTTACATTTTTTACTAGCATGCAACTCACATATATCCAAGGGCTCTTAGCTTTTGCATCACATATTCTTTTTCCTTATCCTGCTCTCTTCCAGATCTTTCCTCTACTGTGGTTGTCTTGAGCTCTTCTATTATCTCATCAATATTCTTTGCATTTGACCTCACAGGCACTGTGCAATGCGTGCAGCCAAGGCTCCTGTATCTAAACCCATTTCTTGAGAAGTAGAGGGGATTGACTGGTATGCGCTCTTTCTTTATGTACCTCCATATGTCTATCTCATTCCAATCCAAAAGAGGATGCACCCTTATGTGGCCAGAGGCATCGAGCTTTGAAGAGTAATCATCCCACAGCTCAGCAGCCTGGTCCTTGTAATTCCACCTGAAATTCTTGTCCCTTGCGCTGAAAACTCTTTCCTTGGCACGTATGCCGTGCTCATCCCTTCTTATCGAAACAATCAGGGCATCAAACTTATACTCCTTCATCACTTTCTTCAAAGCTTCTGTCTTGTTTGAGCCACAGCAGCTGAATCCAGAAATTTCTGGCTTTATCTCGCTCTTAGCCACTATAAGGTTGAGGTTCCATTTTTTGGCAACGTCCTCCCTGAATTTGTATGTTTCTGGGAAGTCTATTCCATTGTCTATATGTATCACTGGAAATGGCACTTTTCCAAGGAATGCCTTTCTGGCTAGAGCTAGCATTGTCGTTGAATCTTTTCCCATGCTCCAAAGTGCTGCTATGTTCTTGAACTTTGATTTTGCCTCCCTTAGTATGAATATGCTCCTCTCCTCCAGCTCCTTAAGATCTTGCTCTATCATCAGATCACCACTTGTTTATATTCAGCAAGCCCTTCAGATAGATTGTTGCTCCTTCTGGCTTCTTGCCCTTCTTGAATATGGGCACCTTTGCCACCAGCTTGCCTTTTCCATCAAACAGCTCAGCATATGATTTCCTTAGGTCTTCGGCGTTTTTAAGCGAGCCCTTAACGTAGACTATCCTATAGTATTTTATGCCTGACTTTGGCAATGCACTTGCAAATTTTTCCCAGTTTTCTTCGCTTGGATCATTGTTGAGCCTTTCTACAACCTCATTGATTCTATTTGAAAATTTTCCATTCATAAAACCACTTTAAATATAGCCGAGCGCCTTGAGCTTCTTTGTAAGCTCATCATTCACCTTAGACTTGCCCTGCCTCTCCTCCTCGATGCGCGCTATAGTCTCGCGCAGAATGTATGTTACATAGTCTGAAACAGATGAAAAGCCCGTATTTTTGATCACCTCCCCTATCTTCTCGAAAAGCGGGGTCGGGATAGTTATAGTGGTATACTTTCTCTTCTTAACGCCAGCCTTTTTCATTCAATCACTTCATATAGTTTAATGTTATAACATTAAAATATAAAAAGGTTTGCATCTTCATTGCCCATCCCATTGCCTCTTTATTTTGCGTCGCCCAAAAACCCAAATGCATGCAGTTTCGGCATGATAAGAGTTAAATACTTTGTATTTTATATAATTATATCGGCAGGTGAGCTGATTGTATGAGCAACAGAAGCATTATCAACAAATATGAGTTGCTCGTCAACGAGGTGAGGAGGGTTTCAAAAAAGCGCAAACCTGAGACTGCTGAAGAAGTAAAGGTAAAAGACGAGGCGTCTCTTGTTGCATCCCTTTCCTCGAGCCATTCATGGAAGACATACAAATACCTGCATGACGGTGGGGAGTTAGATAAAGATGCAATCATCATGGAGGCAAATGCAGCATTTTCTGAAGGCTGGAAAAACATAACAGAAAAGGATATAGAGGAAGTCATAAACTCGAATATCGACGAGTACTTGATCTCAACATGGTTTTTCTACGCTGTAGACAAGGAGAAGCGAGACTACTACAAAAATCTATTAGAAGAAATGAAGGCAGAGCTAGCAGACGGAATAGAGCCAATAGAGAAAAGTGAGGAATAGCAAGCGCATGCCGCTTGTTGGGCATGTGGCGCAACTTGGATAGCGCGCCTGGCTTCGGACCAGGTGGTTGCGGGTTCAAATCCCGTCATGCCCGCTAAAAAATTGCGCAGCAGATTAGATAACAAAAAATATAATTCTTTACTTCCCAAAGATAAGTAGATAATAAAGTAGATAAAATGGGGCAGTTTCCTATAGGAGTGGGAATAACAGAGCTTAGGGGTGTGCTAGAGATACTGAAAGAGAACAGGGGTGCACTGAGCTTAGCTAAATTAGCCGAAGAAAGCGAAAAAGAAATCGATGTTTTGCTCCCACTTCTAGACGCTGGAGAGCTTCTCGGCTTGCTTGAGGTAAAAGAAGGGGTAGTAAAGCTTACAGAAGAAGGCAAGAAGCTAAAGCTTGGAAATATAGCAGCAACGCTCTCAAGAAAGCTCAAAGAAATAGAGCCGTTCAGCACAATCATTGAATTTTTGAAGGAGAAGGACCTTACAACATCAGAGATTGCAGAAGGGCTCAAAAGCAGGGACATAATATTAAATCCTGACGATGCAACAAACATAGAGCTGCTTAGGAACATGCTCATAAAATGGGGCATAAGGACAAAGCTCTTTTCCTACAACAGGGACTCTGACTTGTGGAGCAGAAAAAAAAGATGATTATTCAGTAAGCACTTTGTATATGTGGTTTACCTCATCTAAGAAGTCGCCGCTCCGCTTGTTCCTTGGGTATTCTAAAGCTATTTTCTTTACCTCCTTGACGCGCGAAGGCCTCTCTGATAGCACAACAATCTTGTTAGAAAGCTCAATAGCCTCCTCCACGTTGTGAGTTACCATCACCACAAGGCTTACTGGTATCTCTGGGCTCCTTAGCATCTGTATAATATCTTTCCTCAGAGCCTCTGCAGTAAGCTCATCCAAAGAGCTGAAAGGCTCGTCCATCAGCAAAACTTTTGGGTCTGAGATTATGGCCCTCGCTATACCAACTCTCTGCTTCATGCCCCCACTGAGCATATTTGGATATCCTTCTTCAAAGCCTTCTAGCCCCATCTTCTTGAACAATAGCCTTGCTTTTTTCTCTTTCTCCTCTTCACTCATATCAAAGAGGGAGAGGCCGAGCTTCACATTTTCTATGTTTGTGAGCCATGGAAGAAGTGCAAAATCCTGGAATACAAAAGAGATATCCTTGTTTGGCTTATCTACAACCTCGCCGTTGTATAATACTTTGCCCCTTATGGGCTTTATCAATCCAGCCATGATGCGCAATAGAGTGCTCTTCCCACAACCAGAAGGGCCTATTATAGATACAAATTCATCCTTCTCAGCTGAAAATGTTACTTCTTCTATTATATGCAGGCCCTTTATTGAATAATGGATGTTCTTAACCTCCAGCATGCTCACAAAAACACCAGCTCATTTGTAGATACTTTCGATTTTATCATATAATCTTTTCCACAAAAATCTATTTATTAATATTATCATAGCTGTCATATTGATGAGCGCAAGGAGCATAAGCTCGATGTTTCCTGTATCAAGGGATACGTCAAGCAGCTTTCCTATTCCTGCAGATACTGAAGTGATTACAGAGCCGCTTCCTATCGCTGAGGTTGTAAAGTACTCTGCAACTATGCTTGCATTCCATTCAGCTGCTATGCCAGTGACAGCCCCGGTTATCAAGCCAGGCAATATTGCATAGATGTAAATCTTCTTCCATGCTTGCAAGCCTTTCACTCCGAAAAGCTCTTTCACTTCAAAGATTTCCTTTGATATATAGGCCTTCTGCGAAAGTATGCTGAAGATTACATACCATATGCCGCTTAGTAGATATACGAAAAATGCAACAGCCTCCTCGTGGAATGGCAAATTGCTTAGCATCAGCACAATTACAGGAAGGAGTATAGTTGCTGGTATTGAAGCAATTACCTGAAATATGAGGATGTATGTGCTAAGCCTCTTTGAAAAGAAGATAAGGTATACGCTTAATGGGATTGAGATAACAAGTATGACAAAGAATGCAAACCAGACCCTCAGAAAGGATGCAAGAAATGAAACTATAACCTCAACCTCATAGGAAAAGAGTTGCCTATCAACAATCAATGCCACCAGGCACAAGAAGAGTATAGAAATGTAGATTAATCTCTTGTATTTTGGACCTTTCTTAATCTCTTCGAACTCCTTTTCCAGTGGATAGGTTGAGCCTTTAGCAAGGTTAAGCCTCAGCCTCGGGAGCTTAATCTTTATCTTAAGCCTTGGCCTTAGCCTGGCGAAGAATCCTCTCTTAAGGGGGGGCTGTATGTTGTATCTGTTGAAATACCTTTCAAGTGGCGAAAAGAAGAAGAGCCTTGTCAAAATCACGAAAATAACAAATATCACTATACCAGCCAGGTATTCATCAAAATTTCCACTTACAGCAAGCTGCACAAGCGCTGTGCCTATTCCATGCTTTACGGTATATGTTGTGTTTGACGTTGAAAAGATCTCGCTTGTCACTAAGTAAAAGAGGCCTATCGCCCATGAGAGAGTAGATTGGCTTATTACCTTTGGCATGCTTGCAGGCACATATATCTTGGAAAGCTTTTTCCAA
Organism: archaeon; assembly: GCA_039793645.1. GTDB lineage: Archaea > Micrarchaeota > Micrarchaeia > Micrarchaeales > CABMGC01 > JAGDYD01. Next base: position 854 of record JBAMLI010000035.1, on the reverse strand, counting down.
AAGCCAAATCCATATAGCGCAGCAAGCTCAAAGAATTCACGAGGCAACTTTTTTATCACTTCATAAACGCCAAAAATTATATTCCAAAGCATGCTTGTTATTATCAAAAAGATTACTGCTATATTTATGCCTACATAGCCAGGTATTGTTGCAACTATAATGTAAATCACAACTGGGAAGAAGGCAAGTATAGGAAGAGTTTGGAGTATATCTACTACTGGTATTATTATCTTCTCAGCGCGCCTGCTTGTTGCAGCCCATATGCCCAATCCAAGGCCAAGCAGAATTGATAAACCTAGGGCTGTAAACATCCTTACCCATGAAAATGTTGCATCGACTACAAGGGGCAGGAGATAGCCAAACATATATGGATTTAATATTTGACATTTTATAAAACTTATGATGCTTAACAAACATAAACTGCAAACCAAGCTTGCCATAGCAATTGCCATAGCTTTTTTGATAGTTGCATATCTTGCTACAAATTTCTCAACCGCCAAAGCAGGCGAGGCAAAAAGCAGCGCCATAGGCAATGCAACTTATTTTGATGGCAAGACGTATGTGCTAATCAACAGTTCCTTGAGCACTTTCACCTTCGTTGCATGGGTCAATTATACAAAATTTGATGGTATAGGTGTCATAGCCTCTGAAGGTGTAGGCGAAGGAGTACATTCTACATGGTATGCTGGCGCGGGAGGAGAGGTTAAAAATGTGACTGCATGCGGCGTATTCAGCGATGAAAAGGTAGGCAACTACACTGCTGGATGGCGGTTTGCAGTTGCACCTTTTATTGGAATTGGAAGTTGGCACCAAATTGCTTGCACCTATAATGGGAGCTACATAAGCATATATAT
>JBAMLI010000034.1:7256-10481 GCA_039793645.1 archaeon | reverse complement strand
GGATAATATGTACCATTGTAATAGTTTATAGGCATGCTTATTGGAGAATTACTTCCATATCCAAAATAGGTCGCATAAAAGTAACTTTCCCCACCACGATAATTTGCAGGGTTGAGATTAAGAGGATTGAAGTTGCATGTTGGTGGAGGAGTTGGGTCGCTATCTTGGCCCGTGCTCAAATAGTTTCCTGCACAGAAATTGATACTGGGCGCATTGCTGTTTATCTTATAAAGCGCCCCGCCCCCATCTTGGGTTAAACTTGCCCCAGTTATATTTGCAGCAAGGATCCAGCCGTATGGTGGATAAACGCCACTTGTAGAGTAAAAGGAAGGTGCTAGAGAATAATATGTGCCTGAAAGAGTGTTTGCAGAGATGCAACTATATTTTTTTCCAGGTATGGATATTGGATATCTCCCTACATATTTAACTCCAGCAGTGCAATTTGTGCTATACACTTCACATCCAATGCTGCACAGCACACTTGCTGGATTATATTCACTTTCTCTATAGCATGTTGAAGGATTTAATGTTTGTACACCATAAGTTGGCAATCCACAGCTTTTGACTACATACATGTCATTGAAATGCGTGGGATTTATAGGAATATTTGAGCCTGTGGAATTGAAAGCTCTTAATTCCAATATATTGAACCATATTCCAGTATCTTTTGCAGAACCTAACCAACCACCAGGAGTATATTTTACCCCTATTCCACCAGCCCATTCGTCAAGCACATATAAATAGCCATTGATATTTGCTAAGCCAAGAGGATGATGGTATTCTGGCAAGTCTAACACGATTGCATTATTTTGGAAATAGTTCCACATCTCATTAGGAAGTGTCTGGTTAAATAGTCCATTATTAGAAAGCCAAGAATATATATTGAGCGAAGCGAGCGGATAATTGGTGCCAGGAGCATAGTAGTTATAAGCCAAATTTATATCATTGATCTTAGTGAAATTATTGGCGCTGAATACATACACATAGCCGCCATCTGTCTGGTTCGCAAGGTATATAAGCGAGCCGGTCGGCGAGACCGCTATTTCAGGCATTAACTGGTTGTTGTTTGCAATTATTGAATTATAAACCTCAACCCAGTTGTTGTTTACCAATGTATTTGTAATCTCAACAAGTGCAGGCTGAGTTGTTAACAATACAGTGTCTGCAATAAATTTGTAGCCAACTACATTGCCTGTTATAAAAACATCGCCGAAATTGTCTACAGATATGCCAAAAGGCGTGAAGCCTTGCTCCTTCAGGAATGAACTGTTGTGTTCATTGAGGTTCAAGCTATTTACCACATAAACGCTTGCATTCTGGAGCTCTATTACATTTGCCCAATATGCATTCCAATTGTTGTTCCATTCACTTTGAGAATATGCTGTTCCGACGCTATTAGGCTGGTAGTTTGAAGTGTTGTAATAGCCATGTGGCACAAGCCTGAGGATTGTGAGAAAATATGCATTCTGTGAATTTGAGTAGTTAAGTACGTATATGTAGTTGTTTGGCGTAGCCGCTATTGATATCGGCCCGTTTACAATAGGGCTTTTATAGCCTGGTATTCCTGATAAGAGATTTTGCTTTGGCTGCTGTCCGCTCTTTTTACCAAAAAACTTATTCCAGAACTTGCTAATATCGGCTATTGAGCTTGTATTGCTGTTTTCAAGCACTCCATTGTAATTCACAAAAAACCTCGAACCTGTATCTATAGGGAAGGGCTCTATCGAATTTGCTGGAGTGTAGTAATTCCATGGACTGAAGATATCATAAGACATATTCATATACATAGGCAAGAGGAGCGACCCAGGAGAAGGCATTGAAAAGTTGTATAGGATATATGGCAGTATTGGAGTATTAAATGTGGTATAGCCGTTTGGTGTAACTTCGTTGAAAGGTATATAGTAATTGTTTGAATTGAAATCGACTCTCACGACATCGCTGTATTTGTAGGTGCAGCCCTTTGAATTGTAGTATAGATTGTTATATGTCTGCGTAAATGAGTTTGTTGTATAAAGATTTGCAAACTTTGCATTCCAAGACCATATGCCATGCTGCACAAAAGATGGAACATTGTAGAATATGTAGCTCTTTGTACCAAATCCATTTGCCAAAGCATTATCCACCATCGGTGAAAAGCCAAAGTTGTTTATACTCATCTCGCCCGGATTTGATATGCTGAAGTTTTGTATCCAAACACTTGGGAAGGTTGTGGCTGATTTGCTTGTGTCATATTGCACTATTATGTCATAATTTATCACAGAATTAAAAGAAGAGTAAATCTTTTGCGAAGGATTGTACTGTGGAGGTGCCATCGAAACTAAACCTGAAGAAGCTTCTCCAGGATAAGGTGCAAGCACTCCATGCGGAGGATTGTACTGTATGCATTCGATACCCTCTTTTACAGGGCTGTTTGGGTCGTTTATTGTGCAACCTGGCTTTGCATATGTACCAGGAGGGCAAGAGTAGCCTACTTTAGGAATATTGCAATACCCAATCACATAGGTGTAAGGGCTTGCGTTTATCAGGCACTCATCTCCACCAGTAGTGTGCAGATAATTGGGCTGGAAGAGAGAACTGTCAGTTGGGTTGTTGTTGGGCTGGCTTGGGGCAGTCAGCAGCCAGAGAGACTTGGAATTGATTGCGTTTACAAGATTAGTAGGAGAATAAACATATTGGCTGCTCTGTGAAACTGTGAAAGGGCAGTATCTAAGGTAAAAATTAGTTATTAATGGAATTGATTGCGGATATTGGCACGTCTCTATGTTGCCAGATTGCTGGCAGTTTTGATAAGGCGCTGGCATATACATTGCATTTACAATAAGGTTATTGTTCACTGCAAAAGAGCCACTTTGGAGTGTGGTAGGGCCAGATATGATTGAATAAAAATCATAAGCGTATCCGCCGCTTTTATATACATATGGAGAATATGCATAATTTACTACTACTCCATTTGCAACAACAAATTCATAAGGCAGATCTATTGGGTTTAGATTTATGCTCCACCTCCCATTATTTGTTGAAATACTGAGTATTTTCTCCATGCTTGAAAATCCAAAATTGCCTGAAGATGATGTTGCATTAAATATCACATAGTATTCATTGTTTGAATTTAATACCACAGTGCCTGGCAGGCCACCGCTGCTTTGGGAAGGATTGCATAAAGCATTTCCAGAAGGTGCACCACCACTCACATTTATTATGCCACCTCCCAGTGAGCTGCTTAAT
>JBAMLI010000034.1:0-7156 GCA_039793645.1 archaeon | reverse complement strand
TTGATAGCGCTTGGAAGCGAAAAGGAAATCACTCCCCCTCCACCGCCGCCTGCATCTGCGCATAGGTTGCTTGTTGGGTATGCATTGCCACCATTTCCTCCTGCTGCCGTTATGGTGTTGGAATTGTAGAATTTTTCAAATGCACTTATGAATATATAGCCTCCTCCACCTCCTCCGCCAGGGAAGTTTCCGTCTCCCCCATTAGACCCGCGCGCTGAGATAACACCATAATTGTAAAAGTTTGTTGCATTTATTATTATTCTCCCTCCTCCATTACCTCCATTCCCTGCAGTTAAATAGCCGAGTAAAGGCAATTGCATTATTGAGCCAGCCCCTCCGCCACCGGAATAAGCTCCGCCAGCAGACTGCGTGCCTACTGATGCAGGCTTGCCTCCGCTGCTGCTCACTCCGCCCCCTCCTGCACCGGCAGAATAAATATAGCCGCTATATGTTATACTAGAGCTTGATCCACCTGCCCCTCCGCATAGGGGTGCGCTGCTAGATGATCCTGCAGATTGAAAATCCAATTTTGATGAAATTTTTCCAAGAGGTGTTATTTGTGGTGGCGGACGTGGTGGTGGAGAGGGAGTGCCACTAGACCCACACGGTCCGAAATTATTCACTCCATCCAACCCACTAGAGCTATAAGCACATGAAGGATTCGCTCCGTTGGTGCATGCAATACCGCCCAGACCTGCGCTTGTGTAAATGCCATTAGTCCCATATATGGAGCCATAGTTGGTGAAATTCCACAGGGCAGTCATGCTATAGCCATTAGTATAAAGCACTGCAGAAGGTTGGATTGTTATTGTATTGGCGCATATGTTAGAAGTAAGGTAGCATGTTGAGTAAGACTGGCATATATAATTAGGATAAAATTGGGCATTTGGCTGGCATTGCAATGGAGGTGGTATGTTATAAACCTGAGCGTTCAGCTTGGCCAACAATATCGCAAGTATTACCAAAACCAAGAGTTTATTCAATTAAATCACACATTCATTTTTGCCAAAAATATCTGGCGTTTGTACAATAAATAAAATAATCATTAAGTAATATAAATGTTCTCAGTAAAGCTTAAATTGAAAGGTGTGGGAATGGCATTTGAATTTGTAAAGTGGATAGGGCATGCTGCATTTTTGCTTGAGGGCGAGCAAAGAATATACATAGACCCATATAAACTTTCAAGGAACTTTGGACACGCTGATATTATTTTTATAACACATTCGCACTATGATCATCTAAGCCTTGATGATATAAGGAAAGTTGCAGATCCTGAAACTGTAATAGTGGCGCCGGCTGAGGCGAAAGGCAAGCTCATTGGCTTTGATACGCAGCTTGTAGAGCCGCTCAAGGAGTATAGCATAAAAGGCGTAGACTTCGATACCGTGCCTGCATACAATGTCAAGAAGGAGAGACTCAATTTCCATCCAAAGGCCAACAACTGGGTTGGCTACATAATCAATATAAATGGCAAGAGGATCTATCATGCTGGCGATACAGATAAGATAGAGGAGATGAAGGATGTAAAGTGCGACCTTGCACTCCTCCCTATGGGTGGCACTTACACTATGGATATCAATGAGGCAATAGAGGCAACAAAACTCATAAAAGCAGCTTACTTTGCCCCTATGCATTACAAAATCCTCCTTGGCAAAGAAGGCTCTGTAGAAGCAGAGAAAAAATTCTCAAGCTTAGTAAAAAATAGTATTATATTTAAGGAGGTGCAGGAGCCTAGCTACTCTTTTTAGAATCCAGTATTAGCATCAGTTCCCTTGCTGCCAGAAGGATCTCATCCGGGCTAAGCTTGAATACCTTTTCTTTGCTGTTTTTAAGGCGAGAGGCAAGCTCAAGGGCCTCCTTCTTTTCAAGCCCAAGCTGCTTTGCCGAATCTGCAACTGCATTCCTGAGCTTCTTCTTTTTGTGCTGCATCAACAAGCCCATCAATGAAAGCTCTTCCTTGCTAGGAATTTCCATCTTGGGCTTGAGATATATGAGTGCTGAATCCACTTTTGGTATGGGCCTAAAGTTTCCTTTGGGCACGTCCATAAGCTTGGTCATGCTAAATGAAAGCTGGGTATACACGCTGAGCTTTGAATACTTCCTGCTCCCGCTTTTTGCAAGCATGTGCTCTATGAATTCTTTCTGCATGCAAAGCAGGGCTTCCTTCCTGTTTATGGCAAGCCACTCTATGGTCTTGCTTGAGAGGTTGTATGGTATGTTGGATATTACTATGTCTATGCGCCCTAAGTCCAAAGCGCTGTTTACGCTGAAAAAATCCCCTTCGACAAGCTCAACATTTGGCTTCTTGAGCTTTGCAGAAAGGAAGGAGTAAAGAAAGTGGTCTTTCTCTACAGCAACAACAAGCTTCGCCCTTTTGGCAAGCTCTTCAGTGAGTATGCCATACCCAGGACCTATCTCAAGCACGCCCTTGCCATATGCGTGCTCAGCTTCAGCTACTGCTATGCGCTTGTTTACCAGGAAATTCTGCCCTAATTTCTTATTTGGTGGAAAAAGAAGGCCCATGCTAATTATTATATAAATTTAACCTCCTTATTTTTATTTGTTTGCATGAGAGGCCAATCATCAATCGAGTTCTTGTCAACGTACAGCTTCCTATTCATAATGCTAGGCATACTTGCAAGTTTCCTTTTTTACTTTGCAACACTCCCTCGCTCTTCAATACCTATGAGCTGCACCTCATTCAGCGGGCCTGCATGCAGCATGGCAACTTACTATGCAAATAGCAGCAAAGGCTACTCTATTTTCGTGCTTGCCTTGAGCAACTCGCAGAGCATACCCATAAATATAACCAACATAACAGTGACAGTGAGGTCTTTCTCCTATACAGGGTATTGCTCTCCTACAATGCTCTATCCTGGAACATATACCATATGCGTTGCTGGCGCCAACAAAGTGAATAATCTTGGAACACTTATACAGGGCTTCTATACCATAAATGCGAAGGCTTGCAACTCTGGGCTTGCAAGCTTCAGCCAATCATGCAGCGAGAGCATAAGCTACAGCGGCTCATTTACCACTGGGCAAGCAAGCAAGAGGCCTTCTGCATACGCCGTAATTATAGCTGCAGGGCCTATGGGCAAGACGATACCAAGCTACCAGAGCTACCCTTTGGTTCCAAGCAACTGGACAGTTGTTGGAAATGGGTATTGGTCCACATATCCAAACGGCTATGCCTATACCTCTACGCCACAATACAGCGGCACCTACCTTGGCTTCAAGCTCTCTCCGTTCCCTCAGACAACAAGCATACTCAATGGAAATGCGCTATGCACGCCGCCATACAACTCGGTGCTTGCAATAGCTTCTACTGTATTTTACATGCCAACTAGCGCAAATGTTGGAGTCAATATAACAACAGCAGGGGCTGAAGAGATTTATTACGAAGAGCCTTCATCAAATGTATGGCTCAGCACATTTGGAGGCGCTGCATGGAAGCTTCAGGGCCCAACAAAATACTCAAGCACAATAGGGATGAACAATGGGGCTGTGAGAATGCAGATCTTTTGGGCTAGCAACTGCTTTGGGATGCAAGCCCTGAACCTTACTAATCTTCCACAGTAAAAGCAGCTTGCTTCTTCAATCTTCATACGCCTGCAAGCGCGCTCTTGAAGATGCTTGCTATGCCCTTAAAGCCTGCAAGCTGCATCCCCGCTTCGTCGCCGGAATTGAATATCTCTATGCTCACTCTTTGCTTGTCTGCCCTGTCAAGCAGATTTTGGACATCTTCCCTGTTGAGCAGGTCATCATTGACAAGCACTATCCCCGCTTCATAAGAGTCAAGCGAGGCTCCGACTCCCTCCAAGCCGTATGCTGCGCTGCCTAGCTGAAGCGCCTGCATGAATAAATTGAGGAGCCTGAACTCCTTCCTTAAGTGCTCATGCTCAAAAAACTGCGCAAGCTCCCCGCTCTGCACAGCCTCTCTTATTCCAGACCTTTCTGCATCGCTCACCGGGACAAAGAGGAGCTTTTTACCAACATCTATCCTGTTGCTTTCAATATAGCGCTTTAGGTCTTCCCTTGTAAATCCAGGCCCTGCTATGAGCACAGTGTCTGCATTCATATTCTTCATGATGTTTATGATCTCATCAAAATACTGCTTCCTTGCTTTTTCATAATCCTGCTCCTTCATCCTCTTGCTCAAATGGCTGTATACCTCAGCTATAACCTCTATTCCATATCCCCTTATATTTGCAACTGTGGCCTTCTCATCGTCAAGCGCTATGGCGCCGAACTTTATCTTTTTTGTGTCGTTGACAGCCTCTTTTATGCGCCTTAATATATAATCCTTCCACTCCTTCTTTGTTATCGTTATAGCGTCTCCAGCTCCTACATTTATCGTATGGTAGCTTCCTATCCTGACAAGCTCCTCAGGGTTGCCTGACAATATCTTTCCAGTAAGCCTTAGCCTTTCGCCGCTTTTGTCTAGCTCTGTCTTTTCTACGCTTATTTTCAAGAATACTTCTTTCTGCTCGCCCTTCTCGCCTTCTTCGTTTTGGAAACGCCTGAAGCTTCTCCCTTCTACAATATCCCCGGGGCTTATTATTCTTGCCAAAAGGTAAAGGTCTTCAAATGAATCTGGCTGGAGCTTTAGCGAATTTGCCAAGTCATTGAACCTTATTATCCTCATTGAATCAATTACTAATACACTTTGCTTTATAAAACTTTAAGCCAAAATATAATTATGGCTTTCTTTATAGGTATATTTTCGCTTGCCTACTCGTCCTTAAGTAGCTTGATATCTGAATATGGCTACATTGCAGTATTTGTCTTGATGGTGCTTGAATCCGCTTCAATGCCAGTACCAAGCGAGGTCGTGCTTCCGGCTATAGGGTACTTCTCATCAAAAGGCCTCCTCAACATATACGTCGCAACGATTGTAGTATATTTGAGCAGCTTTGTGGGCATGGCGATAAACTACTATATAGCTTATCTGCTCGGTAAAGACGTTGTATACAAGCATCTGCACTGGTTCAGGATCAAAAAAGAGGATGTAGAAGCATTTGAAAGATGGTTCAACGAAAATGGGCCTTTTGTCGTATTTATATCAAGGCTTCTTCCTATAGTCAGAGGGCTGATAAATTTCCCCGCAGGCTTTGCCTTGATGGACCAAAAGAAGTTTTACCTTTACTCGATGGCTGGCGCAGCGATCTGGGACACTTTGCTTATACTGTTTGGCTACTATGCGCTTTCAACAAGCAGCATAACTAAATTGCTCGTCTCTATAGGCATATTTGGCATAGTGCTATATACTGTATACAAACTCGCAATTAAAAGGATAAGGGGCACAGATAAAAAAGTCAAGAGCTAAGCGTATGATTCTTAACTATCTTTATCACTTGGTTTATGGCGCGCCTAATGTCTGCTTCAGTCTTGGCGCCTGTGCAGATTATCTTGCCATTCTTGAAAAGGAGCAGGGCAGATTTAGGGTCCCTTATCTTGCATATGGCGCCTGGGAACTGCTCTGGCTCGTAGTCTACGTCAGGAGAGGCTTTTGCAATTCCGTATAGGTCCAGGTCAACGCCAAGATCTGCGCTTGCAACAATATTCTCAACCTTAAATTCAGGCTTCAACAATCTCTTCGCCATTCAACCACATCTCACATCTCTCTTATAAGAAGAGTAAAGATATTTATATATATTTGACTGATAGAATTGATACTTGGCAGATGTTCTTCAAATTTATTGGTGTTTGAAATGACTGAGAGATCGCATGGTCTGTTTGTAGGAAGGACAAGGCACCTTGCTAGGCACCACAAGCCTTCAAGGCTCGGCATAACAAAACTCATAAAAAACTTTAAAGTAGGGGACAAAGTAGCTATAGTGCAGAAAGGAAACTTTAGAAATATACCCCACCCAAGATACAGGGGCAAGGTTGGCGTAGTTATAGAGAAGAGGGGCTCATCTTATGTTGTAGAGGTGCCTGTCTCAAGGTCAACAAAAAGGAAGATAATAGTTCCTGAGATGCACCTTGAGAAGGCGTAGCCTTATCCTTATTGCTTGTTGGTTGTAGGTCATACGCCCTGCCTTTTTTGAGGGTAAGGCCTTGTGAGCAAGTAAAATCTGCTCTCTCCTTTCAGCTCTATTAGGACACGCTCAAGTATCAGCTTTGCAGGATCCTGCAAAAGCTTGACCCTATTTGTAAGGTCTTCGAAGCTCTCGAACTTTTTTTCTTCCCTTGCAGTGAGTATTGCATTCAGGTGCCTCTTGCCTATACCAGGAAAGAGCTCAAGTTTATGCTCCCTTATGTTTAACGGCCCAGCCGTATTGAAGATCTCTACAAACCTTTTCTCGTTTGATTTTATTATATTCATTATTGCATTTGGGAGTTCGTTCTTTGCACCCTCTGTGAGCTCGTTGTATGTGAGCCTAGCCTTTATAAGTGCAATCTTGTCTCTCTCACCTTTCCCTATATAGACCCTCTCCCCTACGCGCAAAACGACCCCAGGCTTTGGAACAGCCTCAAGCAATGTAAACTTGTTCTCTCCTATCAGCTGCGCTATAGGCTCCGGATTGGCAGAAAAAGACTTTCCAGTAGGCAGATAGTCAATGACAATTGCATATTCCTCAAGTTCTTCTCTTTTTTCATCCATAACTTAACACCTACTGGACTCATACAAACACTACTTCCTATAGGAATTCAATACCTCTAGAATCTTTGATATTGTCTGGTCATCGAAGCTCCTTTTTTCAAAAATCACTACCTGCTTAAGCTGCATGTCGTTAAGTGGCATTATATCTATTATTTTCTTTGCCAGCTTCTTGCCTATCCCTAGCTCGATGAGCTCTTTCTCGAGCTTTTCTGCCTTTTCTTTGCTGAGCCTTGCGAACTTTTTCGCATGCTCGTAAGCCAATTGCTGCTCGTAGCCAAGCTCACCCTCTTTCTTCCTTTCTTCTAGTACCTCAAGAGCCTCTATTGCAGATATTGGCTCAGGCTCGCTCTGGCTTTTTCCTATCATTTTATTACCTCCACTTAAGATATTTTGAATTCACCTTTTATAAACCTTTTGTATAAAGTGCTTTGCAGCTGAGTTTTCCAAATGCCAAAAAGTAAGCAGAGAAAGATATTTATTGGTTTATTGAATTATATTGTTGAGGTGCTTGCTTGGATGCGCATACTGCTTATCTTAAAGTAATGG
>JBAMLI010000033.1:0-1344 GCA_039793645.1 archaeon | reverse complement strand
CTTGAATTCTCGTTCAAAATGGCTAGTATCTGCCTCTCGGGCTTTGAGAGAATTGGAGATTTTTCTATAATTTCGCTTCTCAAAGGCAGAAACCCAACGTTGTTCCTTGATATATCTGCTACATTTACTACAGGATTGTATTTGTTGAACTTTACCCTGAATTTCCACTGCCATGCACCGAATTCCTTCTGGCTCAATCCAACCACATGAAGAAAAAGGTCGAAATCCCCTTCTGCAAGGTATGCGTTTTGCACATAAGGATCATTTGTCAGCTCATTTTTTATTATCTCTATATTTGGCTTCTCGTTAAATTTTATCAATACAATCTTTGCTGGAGCAAAGCCCAGCTTCTCTTCATCAAGCTCAAGCGTATAAACTATATTGTACTCTTCTTCTAATTTCCTTAGGACAGACTTTATTACATGATAAGAAATCCCTAGCTCCTCGCCCATTCTGCGCAGCGAGATGCGAGAATCTTTGTAGATTCTTTTCAATATCTCGTAGGGAAGCTTGCTTCTTATGTACTCTTCCTTCTCCTTTTGAGCCATTGCATCAGATTTGTTTCAAATTTAATGTTTATAAAGTTTTATCAAAATAGCCTATTAGAATCTCAAAATCTAAATATTATTTATACTTTGAAGGAGATTTATTTTAATAATATAAAAATATTTCAGATAATTATTTATATAAGCTGGAATAAAATATTTATCAATGGTAATGGTGGAAGGTATGTATGATAATCCTACGCACAGGCTCTTGTTCTTTGCTCTCCCAAACCACACCAGCGTCTGTGCCCGCCATTACCATTATGCTTATGGTGGGGAAATGAAAGAAAAACACTGGAATATAAAGGCAAGCGACTATGGGCTCTATTTCATTAGGCCGCTTCCTAACAGAAACGCAAAAGAGCTTGCAAGCGAGATCATAGGCTTAGATGGCGTGATCGAGGTGCAGATAACAAGCGGGGATGTTGGCTATATTGTTGCCGCAAAGAAGGAAGGGAGCCCTGCGCTTGAGAGGTTTATAAAGAGGAATGCGCTCAGGAGCAGGCACATAGAGAGCCATTATGTAATACAAAAGAGGTGAGACTGTGTGGTTTTTGGATCTTATAAAAAGGCACAACTCTTCTAAGGGCAGTGAGAGCAGCAAGGTCAACAATGAGAATAGGCCTATAAAGATCATAAAGACTGGATTTAATTCTTGGCAGATTGTATATGCAGACGTAAAAGAAAATTGATGCGCATGAATGATGAAATTGATTTTATAAATGGTGTTATGAAAGGGCAAGACAAGCAGATAACTCAAAGCGAGATATTCGAACTGCTCATAAAGAAGTCAAAGAGC
>JBAMLI010000032.1:0-10834 GCA_039793645.1 archaeon | reverse complement strand
CAACAATGTCAATTTGTAAGCAACTGGTGGCAAGGTTATACGCTGCTATGAATTTTAAGTTATATTCATGATTTTTCTATTCTTGCGCGCACAGTAAAATATTTAAATCTATATAAGCAAAATATATTCCGGTGCTCTTATGGTAGCTTGAGCTTGTAGAGGCAATGTACTGAGAGCGCTCCTTATGCTATGAAGGTACATTTCTACACTCACTATCCATAGGCTATGAGATCATGCTTTGCATGATTGATTTGAGGAGAAGCGAGCTTGTTAATTTAAGCCACTTAGTGGATGGCTTGGCTCTGGCTGCGACGAAGGTCGTGGCAAGCTGCGAAAAGCCCAGGGTAGGCGCAAGTCAGCCTTTGAACCTGGGATCACTGAATAGTGCGCTATGAATAGTGGCGCATGCATACCCGGGGAATTGAAATATCTTAGTACCCGGAGGAAAAGAAAGCAAACGCGATGCCGTTAGTAACACGAGTGAAAGCGGCAGAGGGCAAACCGAATCCGCTGCGCAAGCAGTTAGGAGATGTGGTGCAGCTTAAGTCCGGGCCGGCGAGCCGAATGCTTTGGAAAAAGCAACCATAGAGAGTGATAGTCTCGTAGGCGGAGCTGTTTCGGACGTGCTGCAGAAGAGTAGCTCGGCCTGAGTACGTCGAGCGAATATGGGGGCATTAAACTCCAACCCTAAATAATAGCCAGAGACCGATAGCGAACAAGTAGCGCGAGCGAAAGCTGAAAAGAACCCACACGCGTGGGGCTGAAAAGATCTGAAACTAAGTGGTTACAAGAAGATATGGCATGAAAGGAATGAAGTGCCTGGAAGCGAAATGCGGAAGCACTAGCGACAGGCATGGACTAATGTCATGTCCTTCTTCTTGAAGCAAGAGCCAGGGAGTGCATTTGAGTGGCAAGCTTTCCGCGTAGTGAAAGCGAGAGTGCGCAGGCAACGAGGCACTGGGCATGAAAATGCCTTAGTCACTCATTTGCGACCCGAAGCCATTGTGATCTACGCGCGGGGAGGACGAAGTCGAGTTTACGCTCGATGGAGGTCCGCAACCTGTCATGGTATATCCTGTTGGGTCACCCGCGGGTAGGGGCGATAGACCACTCGAACATGGCAATATCGGGTCCCCCCTGAAGTATCTTCAGGATAGCCTCGGGCGAGCTTGCACGTGCGGTAGAGCTACCGATGAGGGGGTAAGGAGTCGAAAGGCTCCGCCTCCTTTTCAAACTCCGAATGTGCGTGCTGCGTAGAACCCGGGAGTCGGCTGCATTGGGTAAGCTAGTGCAGCGAGACTGCAAAGATAGTGACCAAGGTTAAGGTCCCTAAATCCTAGTTGAGTGTGTTGAAGGAGGGCGCTTTCTTAGACAGTCGGGAGGTAGGCTCAGAAGCAGCCACCCTTTAAAAAACGCGTAATAGCGTACCGATCGAGAAAGTGCACTCTGAAGATGGACGGGGCTAAACTAGGTACCGAGACCTTGGCGTGCGAATAGCACGGGTAAGGGGGCGTACTATATGGGCAGAAGCTCGGTCTTGAGATCGAGTGGACCGTATAGTAGTGAAAATCCTGGTGTTAGTAACAGCAATATACGGGTGAGAATCCCGTACACCGGAAGCACACGGTTTTCCTCGCCATGATCGTCAGCGGGGAGTTAGGCGGTCCTAAGCAGGGGGCTAATCACCGTCCCTGCAAAAGGGAAGCCTGTTAATATTCAGGCCCTCGGTATGTAGGTGTGGCAACACAAGGTGGATTTCTGACGCCTGGGGATAGGCCTGCAAAGAAGTGCAAATGGCTGTGGAGTCTCATTATGAGGAGAAGCAGCTAAATGAACTAAGATGGCTGAATTCCTGGGCCCGTGAAAAGGGAATCCACAACGATCATACCGAACCGTACCTAGAACCAGCACAGGTGCTGCTGGCTGAAAAGGCCAAGGTGTGGCGGAAGAACCCAGGTTAGGGAAATCGGCAAATTGGTGGCGTAAGTTCTCGAGAAGCCATGTCTGCGCTGGGTAAGCGCAGATTGCAATAACTAGGGGGGAGCGACTGTTTCTTTAAAACACAACTCACCGCAAAGTCGTAAGGCTTAGTACAGTGGGTGACGCCTGCTCACCGCTAGTATGCGAAACTCCCTTTCAACGGAGCGAAGCGCTAGCAAAGAGCGGGAGTAACTCTGACTCTCTTTAGGTAGCGTAATACCTCGTCACTTAATAGGTGACTTGCATGAAGGGCGTAACGACTCCCCCACTGTCCCAATCTGGGATCCGGTGAACTCACTGCGTGGTGAACATGCCACGTACCTCCAGTGGGAAATGAAGTCTCTATGAAGCTTGACTACAGCCTGTTGTTGTTGTGCTGCGAGCACTGCAAAGCGTAAGTGGGAGCGTCGAAGCACGGGCTCCGGCCCGTGTGGAGCGACCCTGTAACACCACTCTGTGCTTGCCGCGCAACTTACTAGAAATAGGACAGCTGCAGGTGGGTAGTTAGACTGGGCGGTTGCTTTCGATAAGGAAACGAAAGTGACCAATGCTCTGCTTAGGCGGGTTGGAAACCCGCTGTCAAGCACAAAGGCAAATGCAGGGCTGACTGCATCTCGAAAAGCGGGAGATGCAGACTGGAAACAGGGGCTTAACGAACGTTGGAAGCTCTTTTAATGGGGCTCCAAGCTGTCAAACAAGTTACTCTAGAGGTAACCGGTTCGTGGCTGGCGAGAGTACATATCGACCCAGCCGTTTGATACACCGATATGGGCTTAGGTCATCCTGGCGGTGCAGGAGCCGCCAAGGGCTGGACTGCTCGTCCATTAAAGACCTACATGAGCTGAGTTAAGTCCGCCGCGAGGCAGGACGGTAATATCTACTGGAGGTGTTAGTGTCAGAGGATAAGGTTTCCATAGTACGAGAGGAACGGGAAACCGGCGCCTCTAGCTTACCGGTTGTCATTTGGCACTGCCGGGTAGCCACGCGCTAAGCGGATAAGCCCTGAAAGCATCTAAGGACGAAGCCGCATCCGAAACGAGACACTTAGGGTGGCCATAGTACATGGCTTTGATAGGGTGGGCGTGTAAACAGGGAGCTTCGGCGACTTGTGAGCGCACCACTACTAAATCCTAACAAACAAGCTCGCTTCTCATTCCTGTTTTTTGTTTTTACGAATGATTAGATTACGGCATAGCTGGATTGTATACTACATTACATGTATGATTCATGCATGCGCATGAGAGCTGGCCAGGTGCAATGAACATGGGGCACATGATGGGCCTATGCTCTTTCATTTGGTTGTAGTAAAACATATACTCTGGGTAGTAATCTCTGTTTATGCATGCAACTTGGCTTGGAAGATTGTTTTGGCAAGGTGTTGTGGGTACAAGCACACAATCGCTTGCTGCATTGCATGAAAAGATCGAGGAATTTACATTTTTATAAAAAGAGCTTATCTTTGTAAGCTCATAGCTCTGGTTCCTCTCTGGAGATATTATATTGCCGGTAATGTTTTCTTCGCCAGTATTTGCAGTTAAGTTTTGCAATAAGTTGCTCACATTCTTTGGATTCATGTTTTCGCTAGATTTGCATATTATAATGTTTTTTTCTATCTTACACGTAATGCCATTGCCGCTTACACCGATATTGCCTACAGAGGCATTTGTGGCATTTGTGCTGCCTTTACTCTCAATTTGGATTATAGGCAGGCTTACATGTGCTATTATATCAGTGATATTAGATTTCAAAGACCCATTTCCAATTTGAATGGAGAGGATGTGTGGGCTTTTTACTATAATGACAGGAGGATTAGTATTGTTTGATGCACTCTCTATCTTATTCCTCTTTTTGTGGATCCAATAACCCAATTCTTTATTTGGCACCATCGTGCCATTTTCATTCATCCCAAAGACTCCAATATCTTTCCATTTTGCCTTATGCAGAATGGACTCTTTTGTTATCATGGTTTTGTTATAGCCATAGCTAATTCCTATCACAGGGGCCAATATCACATTTCCATTACCTAAAATGTGGATAGACTCTTCAAGCTTAAAATCGATATTTACAGCATTTGCCGAATCATTGGTTATATTGAATGTAGTAACAATTCTAAGATTATGGCTTGGCACAAAAACGCCAACTACATCGCCATTTATTGTTGCATTTGCCCCGCCAATGCTCAACACTATCTCATTATATGTGCCGCTAGGTATTTTCGCAGCAGCTATAACTTTTGAGATATTCCTAAGCTGGACTAAGTCTAAGGATGTGTTTGTATTTAATCTATACCATTTTCCTTCTATGCTATGTAATTCAATTTTGTTTATTCTTATGTAAAGCGAAGTCACATTGTAGAGAGATGGTGCATCTGAAACTGAAAATGCAGTTACCCCTGGCAGTATTGTAGAGTTTGGACCTATGTTTAGCAGCTCTGCATTTTGTGGCATATAGGCAAACAGATAAGATATGCCAAGCAATGCAATCAATACAACTGCAATTCCAATGCTAAACTTGCCCAATCTGTTTGAAGAAACTTTAACACCCCTGCTTCTATTAAGCTCATAATAGACCCACTTTTTGGAGTGTTGCTCATCGCTTTTCTTTATTGCTCCATCTTCTTCTAGCTCCTGCAAATGCTGAGCGACTGTGGATGGCGCAAGATTGAGCCTCGAGCTTATTTCGCTCAGAGTCATGTTCTTTTCGCTAAGCAGTCCAATAATCCTCTTTTTCGTTTCACCAAATTTGCTCATAAAAATCAATATTATTTAATCCAAATAATATAAAAAGCGTTTCTAAAATTTTCGGTTTTTATTTCGGTTTTACATGCTGCGCTGTCTCTTTTGTTTTATCTCTGATATCTCATTGAGCAGCTCCTTTTCCTCTTCATTCAGAAGGTCTTTAAATTTCTGCCTAAGCAACCTTTCGCTCTCATCATTTACATGCGTGTAGAGCACATCATCTTCCTTTACCTGCCTGCCAAACGTGACGTCATCCATAGATATTGCAACTTTTTCACCTTTTTTCGCCTCTTGCAAGGTTATACCATTATCCTGTATCTCTCTTATTCTTCCAATTATATTTCCATTTTTGGTCATAAGAAGATACGAAGGTCTAACCTTCCCTGCAATCACCTCTATGCCAAATATGGCAGGATGCGAAACCCTGAAGCACATGTTTGGCAATACCTTCACCATGCCTGGAAATATAAGGGCTTTTTCAGCAGCCTCTCTAGCCTTCTTTTTTTCATTCTCTAGCCACTCTTTGTAATCGTCTATAATTTTGTAGATTATATTTTCATTGATTATCTTTATCTCTGTAGCTTCAGCCTCCATAAGCGCATCCTCATCTATCTTTACGCCAAATGCAAGCACAACAGCACTATATGGGTCAATGGCGCGCATTGCATATGCATCTAGCACATCCCTTTTCGTAACATTTCCAAGGCCTTTTTTACTTATGCCTACCCCTATGCCAGCAAGCAGCTTCGAAATAGCTTCCAAAGTGCCTATGCTATCTGCCTTAAGAACTATTCCTTTCCTCTCTGTGGCAAACAGGTCAGCAATTTCAGCTTTTATTTCATTTTCATAATTTGGGTAGGCTGTAGATATTACAAGCGATCCCGGAAGCGCATCATCAAGCCCTGTACCGCTTATCTTTACCCCGCACGCTGCGCTAACGCTATCAACATAGTAAAACTTGCTTGAACTCTCCCTTAGCTCCTGCAGAGGCTTTGGCTTGAGCAAAGCTTTTATCTTAGAGGTCCCAATGCCTGTGCTTGTTGCAAATGCTATTGTGTCATTCACTTTTAAAGTGCCATTATAAAGTATAACATCTATCGTTGTCCCAAGGCCTTTTTCCTCTTTTTTCTCTATTATGCTCCCCTTGCCTGGACCGTTCACTTCTATATTGAGCCTTGCCTCAAGGAATTTTTGAGAGAGGCCAGCTGCGTATAGAAGCAATTCTGGTATGCCTTCACCTGTTTTTGCACTTACAGGTATTATTACAATCTCCCTTTGGAAGTCCTTTACCCTGTCAAACCTTTCACTATTGAATCCAAGCTCGCTAAGCTTCCCTATAAGATCATAGATCCTATTTTCAAGCTCATTCACAACATATTGGGGCTGCTTTGCTATTGTTTCTGTGAAGCTCTCATTTTCATTTACACGCCATCCAGTAATTAAGTCTATTTTGTTTGCAGCCACAATGAATGGGGTTTTATAATTCCTCAATATTTCTATGGCCTCAAATGTTTGTGGCTCAAAGCTTTTTGTTATGTCGACAACAAGTATTGCAAGGTCTGCGACGCTACCTCCTCTCTTCCTTAAGTTTGTAAAAGCCTCGTGGCCTGGCGTGTCTATAAAAAGGAGGCCAGGTATCGTGATCTTTGCCTTGAATGTAGAAATAAGCTTTTTGCACATTTTGTTTATTACATCTATAGGTACCTCGCTCGCCCCAATATGCTGGGTTATGCCTCCAGCTTCTTTGTTTGCAATGGTTGTATTTCTAATCTTATCCAGAAGAGTGGTCTTACCGTGGTCTACATGACCCATAACAACAATTATAGGCTGCCTTATCATAATAAGCACCAAAATATATCAAGCCTCATTAACTATATCCTCTTAAATGCTTTAAAGATTCTCCTAACATCAATAGAACACCATAAAAGCGTGCATGCAAGCATCTTCAGGCTTGCTGGCAACAGTCCAACTCGCGAAAGATTTATAATTGCAAAACCCATATTTCTAATATTTGACGGGGATTTTATGGAGAGGACTCTTGTACTGATAAAGCCAGATGGCGTATATAGGGCGCTGATAGGAGAGATAATAAAAAGATTTGAGCAAGCAGGGCTCAAAATTGTTGCAATGAAGATGGTGAAACCAACTAGGGAGATTGTAGAGAAGCACTATTATGCTGACAAAGAGTGGCTCGAATCTGTGGGTCAAAAGGCAAAAGCTTCTTACGAAAAA
Source organism: archaeon (assembly GCA_039793645.1). Lineage (GTDB taxonomy): Archaea > Micrarchaeota > Micrarchaeia > Micrarchaeales > CABMGC01 > JAGDYD01. The sequence continues at coordinate 3,884 of JBAMLI010000032.1, read as the reverse complement.
GAGGGCAAGGTTGTAAAAGAGACTCCTCTTGAGATAGGGATGCGCGTGAGAAATACCCTTCTGAATTACCTTACAGGCAAGCCTGTAGTGGCAATGGTCGTAGAAGGAAACGAAGCAATATTTGTTGTAAGGAAGATTCTAGGCTCTACAGAGCCGAAGAGCGCAGACCCTGGATCCATTCGTGGCTCTCTTTCAAGCGATTCCTATGCATTTGCCGATTCCCAGGGAAGGTCTACAAGAAACCTTGTACACGCATCTGGAGACAAAAAGGATGCGGAGAGGGAGATATCTATCTGGTTTAGCAGAGACGAGATAATAGAGTACAAGAGGGCGGATGAAGAGGCGATGTTCACAGAAATGTAGCTAAGAATAGCCAAATCTTGCTTTCAAATCAGGGTTCATCATATCTGGGTTCCAAAGCGGATCCCATACAAGCTCTATATCCACATTCCCCACATCTGGAATCTTCTCAAGCCTTAGCTGCACATCTGCAAGTATTATGCTTATAATCGGGCACATCGGGCTTGTCATTGTCATCTTCACTTTTATATTATTCTTTTCGTCTATCTGTATGCCATAAATGAGGCCCAAATCAACTATATTTACTCCTACTTCAGGATCAACACATTCCTTGAGTGTATCCACTACTTCCTTTATTGTTATCCTGTGCATCAAAAATACTTGGAATTGCACATATAAAAACATGTGCTAAGGCTTGCAGAGCGGAGAGCTACTCATCCAGTAACATCCATAATTTGAAGAGCAAACGTTGTTGCCATAGTCTTTGTTTAGGCTTATAGAGCTGTTTGTCGCAATCCCTGTGCATGTGATCCCATATCTTGCCATATTTGCAAAAATGTTGTTTTGAAGTATATTCGTGGTTGAATTTATTATGTATAGACCAATGTTTCCATAGTATGCCTTATTGCCAGTTATTTGGTAGCCTAGACCTCCGCCTAATTCAATCGAAATATTTGAGTTTGCGATGTAATTCTTGTTGATTGTTCCATAGTTTGTATTTACAAAGAGCATGCCATAAGATGTGTTGAGTATAGTGTTGTTTGTTATTTTAGGATAAGCAGCATTGCTTACTGATATACCTACATTTGAGTCTGTTATTGTGTTGTTGATCGCATTAAGGTAGCTGCCGTAACTTCTTATACCATATGTGAAGTTTTTAATATAGCAATTTTCTATCTTCACATTGCTTGAGTTTGCTATATTTGCAAAAACACCTCCATTGGTTGCAAGCACAGTATGATAGTTGCAGTTTATCACAGTGTTGTTTGCGCTGCTTTGTTTTGTATTGTAAATATTGTAAAGGGTTGCGCCATATGTATAAAGTATGTCTTGTGTAAGTATTATTGTAGATGACGTGCTTATAGAAAGTGGTGTTAATGAGGGGCTTTGGCTGTTTAATTCAACAAGCCAATGGCAGTTGTATTTTGTGCCTCCAAAATTCACTCCATTAAGCTCAGCATATATGCCTGAAGAATAAGGTGAGCAGTAATAGTCTATATTGTTTGAGTAGGCTGTGTTGTTAAAGATATTGTTTTTGTTAGAGTTGTAGATTAAGAATCCATACCCTGCATTTTGGACTGCATTGTTTAACCCAAGTATGTTGTTGGTTGAATTGCCAATCACAAAGCCATTGGCATTGTTTATACCATTTGTTGCATTGTTCATGGTTATTATGCTACTTGACGTTTTTTCAAACCTGAATCCTGTATTGTAAAATGTGGTGACATTGTTGTTTAAGATTTTGCCATAGGTAAGATTGTATGCATCAATTCCATAACCTACATTTTTAATATTTGAGTCCTTTATTGTAATGTAGCTCGAGTTTCTTATTGTAAATCCACTACCGAAATTGCTCAATTTGCACCCAGAGATGTATATGTTGCTCACATTGGAGAGGAGAAATGCACTTCCTGATCCGGTCCCAACAATGTAATAGTTGTTGCAGCTTAGACTAACGTTGCTTACCTTAATGGTGAAGCAGTTTGGAGTTGCCTTTATATTTGAGGTGAGTGTGTAATTTCCAGGTATGGTTATTGCTGTGCAATTGTTGAGCGGATATAGGCTTATTGGAGGCAAAGTACGCTTAGCGCATGTTGCCCAGTTGCAATCTGTAAGGCCACATGAAACCCCTACAAACATGCTTGGCGATTTGTTATATGAAAGTGCAGTACAATATACATCTCCATACCTGTTGCCCTGAAGCACCCCATTGTTATATATGTTACTCCCTCCTGTGTTTGCAAACAAACCATATTTGTTGTTTGAGAAATTGAAGTTGCTCAGCGTGAAGCTGTTTGAATTGTTTATGAATAGTCCATAGTCATTCCCGCTTCCCTTAATATTATAAGCATAGCCAGAATTCATATTATTCATGTATAGGCCATATCTGTTGTTTATGAATGTCATGTTACTTATCTCAGGATAGAAGGAATTGTTGAGATAGAGGCCAACAGTGTTGTTTTGGAGAACGCAATTCTTTATAGTATCATTGTAATTTCCAGATAGCTTAAGTGCGTAGCCTGCATCTTTTATTGTATAGCCGTTGCAATTCAATACAACGCTTGGAGAGTTTATGCTTATGCATGCCATCTGCTTCGAAGCTGGATTTGACATGTTGAAGTAATTTGTAGCTGAAATGTTCGCAGCTAGCGTATATGTTCCTGGTGCGTTTATGCTTCCGCATCCTGTGATATTTTCAGACAATGCTATCTGGCTCATGTTGAGTTCTTTGTTGCTTTGCGAGCACCATGCAAAATTGCACCCAAGGTTGTTGTTGCATTTTACGTTGCTGAATAGGTTTGAGCTTGAAAATCCTGCATTTTTGTAGCATACAAAATCCTCTGGGTTGTTTGTCAATGTATCGTTGATGAATCTATTTCCCGTAGAGTTGACAGCAAACCCATAATATGCATTGCCATATATGTTGTCGTTTAAGAATAAATTGCCCCAACCACCTTCTATATATATCCCACCATACGTGCTGGACGAGAATGCCGCGGTAGTAGATTTAATCTTGTTGAAATAAGAGTTGTCGAGGTATATATTTGATATAGTGTTTTTCGTTACGTTGGAGTTGCTTATTGTAGAGTTTTCTACATTGTAAAAGTAGATGCCAAACGAAAATTGGGTTAGAGCGATGCTATCTATAGTAACATTCTTTGCATTCGAAACCTTAATGCCATATGTGAATGGCGGCACGCCAACATAAGGGCCATTTCCGCTTATTTTGTTATAATTACCAATTATTTTGACATTGCTTGAATTTACATATATGCATGCCCCTTTTGAAATTGCAACAGTGATGCTTTTAGTCAAATAATACACTCCAGGTTTGGTTATGGTGGTGCAGTTCTGTATCTCAGCCATAGGAGGTTGCGTGATTGTTGTTGTTATTATGGATGTAGTAGTAGTTACAGCATGCGGGGCCCTGTTGCCGGCCAATAAAAGCCCTATAGCAATTAAAATGATTAATATCACTCCACCGTAGAGCCACATTTTGCCTCTCTTTTTTGGAGCAGATACTTGTGCTCCGCCTGTTGCCTCCTCTGCTCCCTCTGCCTGCTGACCTGGTATGAAGCTCTGAATAGGAGGTCTTTGCTCTGTGCCTGTCTGGTTATTATGAGTAGTATCTGCATTTACGCTTTGCGTATTGGATTGTGTATTTTCTGTAGCAGGTCCATTAGGGTTCTCATTTTCTACGCTCATCAAATCATACCTAGCAGACAAATCATATTTGAATAATATATATTTATATTTATCTTAGGAGCATTCTCTACTGTGCCCCAGTAGCTCAGTGGCAGAGCGCCTGTCTCGTAAGTAAGCTTCTTAGAAAGAAGCTTAAGCAAGAACAAGAAAACAGGAGG
>JBAMLI010000031.1:0-1361 GCA_039793645.1 archaeon | reverse complement strand
TGGTAGCTCGGTAGCAGAGCGCCTGTCTTGTATTACCTGCGCAATAGACAGTTTGTTTGGAATACTCACTTCCATGTGGACGTGAGAGAAATCGTCACCAAAAGACAATTCCCGTATCTGTATCCCGTATTTCGATTCCACTTCCTTGAATGCGTCTGTTATACTTTCTGCGTCTTTAAGTAAAATAAGATGAATTGGAAGAGGTTAAAAATTTCGTGCTGAGCCAAATAGTTGTCAATGCCAACGGTTTCTAAGACATTATAATATACGGCAAGCAGATTGACTTTTGTAGGTTGCTTATAAATTGATATGGATCTAGTGAGATGCATTTCTTTGCATACATTGTGCGAATTGGTAAATTGCAGGCATGTCATCTCAGGGCTTGCTCACAATGTTAAAATCTGCACCCTAGGTGATTCAAAGTTCATTACTTTTATTTATGTGTTTTAGGCAAAAGGTTAAGCTGGGCTTTCTTAACAAGCTCGGGCCTCAGATCATGGTTTGGCAAATATTGCAGCAGCTTGCTTACAATTCTTTGTGTTTTTTCGCTCTCTGTTATTGCAGTACTTGTACCAAGCACATACTTGTCATAAAACAACCCTAAGCCTCGGGTATTCGGATTTATAAAAATGAAATCATATATTGGCTTGCCATCTTTTTTGATAAGATCTGGATTTATAAACGTGAACGTTGCCGAAATATGGGCTCTGGAGGCGCGTATAATATTTTTTATATCATTAATCCTGTTTTCGTACTCTTCCTTGCCAAGCTTTTCTGTGCTTAGGAGGAGGATGTTGATGTTGTCTGTAGCAAATGGATAGCCATTTATGTCAAAATATGATCCCCTGCCTATGGCTCCTTCAATCAGGCCCTTTCTTGCTATGTTCTTTAGCAACGGTTTTATCCTTGCCAGATATTTTACAAGTTCATTTTTTCTTCTTGAGTTTGCCAGCTTCAGTCGCATAAATAAACTTTCTGCCTTTTTCTGTTCGCTTTTTCTATAAAGTATTACTATATCAGACTTTAGGCAATCATATATCCAATATTCATATGGCCTCGGGTGCGTTGCAATAATTAGATACTTGCCTGCCTTTATGTGTATGTCAGCAGTTTCAACTGCTATCTTTTCATTTGAATAAGGGAAGTTGTTTTTTAGTGCATCGATAGCAATCCAATAATACTTTTCCTTAACATTCCTACCTGGCTTCATAGAAGGGATCATCTTTTCGGAGATACCCTCTTTAGCAGCAAGAGGATCAGCAAGCCAATAGACTCCTTTAAGCAAAATCATATAAATACATACGTAAGCAACTTTTATATAACCTTTTCAAAGCTATTGGCGCTAATCTCTACAATGTCAA
>JBAMLI010000030.1:0-1361 GCA_039793645.1 archaeon | reverse complement strand
CATAGTTTTAGCTGGGCTTTAGCGTCTTAAGGCTTTCTACGTCTATCGGCTTTATGCCCTCGTCCTCTAAATATTCAAATCCTTTTTTGTCCCTTACAAACAAGAACTTTCTTTTTGCATCAAACTTTTTCATACTGTTTATTATGCCAGTTATATCGTTGCGGCTCAGCCTTTTTCCCCACTTTACTTCAAGCAGAACTTCTGGTTTGTTGAAGCGAAGGAGCAATCCATCAACGTCATAATCGCTTGCCTCAAGGACAGATTCGGCCAAGCCAAACTTATGGGCGAGCTCTTCCCTTATAGCATCTTCGACAATCCTTGGCATTATTTCATCTACAATTCTTATTGCCTCGGCTTCTGTAAAATCGCGCATAGATATTCCATATTTTTCGTCAGCATAAAAGAACAGGCGCATAAGTGGCGAAGCTATTTTGTAAACGTTCTTGTTTTTGCCAAATACCTTTATCCTCCTGAGTATTCCTAAATTTATTAAGGTGTTCAGATACGGCTGTATTATGCTTGGATCGTCTTTTGGTATCAGCTTCTTAGAAAAGAGGCTACTTGCAATTTCGCCGCTCACAACCTTGCCGCCAGCTACAGATCTTACAATACCTTCATATGTCGCAGCTATGCTTTTTTCTTCTTCAATAAATATCTCCCCGAAAAGCGCAGGAACACTATTCTTAGACCCCATCAATATCTTTGCTATTGTCTCTCTTGCACTTGTCCTATTGTCAAAATAGTCTATTGCAATTGGCTCTCTCATAATTGTTGCGACCTCGAGAAGGTCGGCGTTTGCGAGTCCATAAGGTGTTAGCGCTTCTAAGACTTCGTCGAGACTTATTATTGGTATCTGTATTTCGTTGAAGTAGCCGAGCAGGCTCGAATGCTCAGCAACAAGCTTCTTTGCCAAATTTAGCGTAGATGTAATTGCTATGAGCTTACCATCTTTGCTTACCGCATGAAGCAGGTCGAAGAATGGCTCGCCGAGCCTGTGAAATTCATCTACAACTACGCACTTTTTTGAAGACAGCTCCCTAAGCAGAATTTCAACGAATGCATCGTAGCTAATGATCCTATTATCTCTTTTTGACAATATGGTCCTGTCTCTATTTACAAAAAAGTACTCATCATAGCTTACAAACTTTTCTACAAGGAATGACTTGCCAGTCTTTCTCCTGCCATATACAAGTACCCACTTTTTGGAAGAGTTTATTTTCTCAGCTTCTACCCGCCTTTCCACAATCATATAATCATAATAAGTATAATTATGATTATACTTAAATTCTTTTCTGTTTATGGCTCAAACGGCATACATAGGCATACTTGCAGCACCTCTTAGCATGGTGGCCTCTAAATGG
>JBAMLI010000029.1:0-1369 GCA_039793645.1 archaeon | reverse complement strand
CTGTAGGAATTGTACTTAACGAAGAAGGAAAGATTTATAATTTGTCAGGATTCTATCTCATCCCACTCTAAAGAGCAGGGATTTCCCGCTCACTTTGTTAATGCAAATTAAGTGGCTTTCTGCCATCAAAAACAAAGGTTTAAATTTAAATGCAGTAAAAAATATTATAGTGTATAAAGTGTAAAATGTGATTGTAGTCTAGCCTGGTAGGGCGTCGCCTGCCAAAGCGGCAACTCAGGTTCAAATCCCGACAATCGCATACTTCTTGGTGTTGAAATGGAAAGCACTATTTTTGAAAAACGCGCGAACATGCAAAGGCTTTTAGAGAAAAACAAGCTCATACTGGTCACGCACCTGAAGGATATAGATGGAATCGGCTCTGCAGCAATGGCGCTGATTGCACTCAAGCCAGAGAGGGTAATATTTTCAGATTATGGAAAAAAGCCAGCGCTGGAGCTGTTGAAGGATTTTTCGGAAGCGCCAAAAGGCAAGGTTATCATGTTTGTCGACATAAGCCTCAGCGAGGATGCAGCAGAAGTCTATAAGGACTTGTTTAGCAAGCTGAAGAAAAACGGAAACATAATAATATGGATCGACCACCATCCAATACAAGAAAAAGCATTGAGCATTTTAAAAGAGTTTTCAGATTTTGCAATTGCTGGCGAGCAGAAGGTGTGTGGCGCGGAGCTTCTTTATGAAGAAGTAATCAAGCCGCTGGGTATTTTAGATAGCAAGCTAGAAAAGATAAAGATGCTCGCCCATCTCTCTGATTTCAATGTAAGCGGCACGCCTTATGACGAAAAGCTTAAGAAGGCCACAGAAGCAATAGCGAGCTACCTAGACAACACAGCAGGAATGCAGGAAGGCTTACTAAAGATTGCAATGGCTTTTGCAAAAGATCCTGAAAACTTCGACAAAGACAAATTTGTGTCTGAAAGGGCAGGGCTTTACGAATCCATGCAAAAAAAGCTGAAGGAAGAGCTGGCAAGCAATACCTACATAGTAGGCAATGAGAACTTCAAAGCTATAATAGGCTTCAATTTTAGTGGCTCGCTGCAATCAAACGATGGCTGCTACTTCCTGCTAGGGCTTGAAGAGGCTAAGAAGGCAAAGGCAAATGGCGCAATTTATGTAAAAGTAAAATTGGGCTCATGCCACATAAGGACGAATAATGAAAATATAGACACGCGCAAGCTTGCACAGGAGCTTGGAGGCAATGGGCATCCAGGTGCAAGTGCATTCCCAATACCAAAGGAATTCGACCTGAGCACCAAAGAGGGCATTACCAAATTTGTAAATTTCATCGATTCTATGATCAAAGAGCTCTACAAAAATGATAGCAAGGCCAAGATAAATGTATAACACTCAT
>JBAMLI010000028.1:0-1374 GCA_039793645.1 archaeon | reverse complement strand
AGAGGGATTCAGCCATGCAAAAGAAATTGCAGATAAGGCTAAGAATGCTGTTCTTAATAGTTTTGTTGTAGATACTTATCGGAGATGTGATCTTGACCATCCTCCTTTACCACAACCTGGCGACCCTCCTAACACTCGTTATTATACTTCGTACAATGACTATTATAACTATGCAGCTAACTATGCTGATTCTTTTGCTTTAAGTTATAATTCACAGTACGCATCTTGTCGAAATGATTGTGCAAACTTTGTTTCGCAGGCAATGTATGCTGGAGGAATCCCGATGGATACTACTCCTTATGTAACGAATTGGTGGTGTAATCCTCCAAACCCTCCGATGGATTATTCTCCCTGGGTATGGACAACACCAGTTTCTCAAAACTACTATACTGGCTTGAGAGATTATATGATCAACAGAGGTCACTGGGAATCTTCAAATATTACTTGGGCTAATGCAGGAAGTGTAATAATGTGGAAAGATACAAGCGATTATCCAGGGCATGTTGCGATGATTGTACAAAATGACACTATAAATCGCGCATTAAGCCAACATAATAATGATAGGCGTCACTATCTTTATACTACAACAGGATACTACAGTTACAGTTGTGACTTTTATACTGTTCATAACTATGTTTCCTTTTATTCTTTATCAATGCTAGATGGTACAACGAAATGACGAAAAAAGCTGTAATAGTACTAATAGTAATAATGTCTATTACTTTACCAGGCTTCTTTGGATGTAACAAGAAAGAAGAATTTATGCAATGGAAAACCTCTCACTGGGAAAAGATTAAGGATGGTTATATTGATGCTATCGTGATAGACTCAAAAGATAGTGATGTCATATATGTAGTTGATGTTTACAAAACCAAGGAACATGGATTACAAGCCAATAAGGTATGGAAATCCGAAGATGGAGGAGACCATTGGAAAGAAGACCCAACCAAGAAAATTGAAGACATCGATCGTATGTATACGTTATCTATTCATGGGGAATCAGATATCTTCGCCAACCCTTCGAATCCTAAGGTACTTCTCAAACAACTTCCTTCTACTTCGCCATTTAACGAGCGGTCTGAAGATGGTGGCAATAGTTGGGAAAAAGTTCTTGGAGGTTTTCTCATCGTTCCCAAAAATCCAGCGATTGTTTATTGCTTTGACGACTTAGGAGGCATCTCTTTCTCTCTTGATTTTGGAAAAACATGGAAACGCACTTCTTTGCCACCGGTTTCATATATAAATACCTTTGCTATTGCAGTTGACCCCAAAAATCCCAACGTTCTATACATTGGTAGTGAATCTGGCCTCTTTAAATCAGTTGAAGGGAAAGGGGATTATGAATACTATCCTATTGGAGACAGTCTGAATACT
>JBAMLI010000027.1:0-1391 GCA_039793645.1 archaeon | reverse complement strand
GCGAAGTTGTTTGCATTGAAAACGCCGAGCTGGAAAAGCGCAGCCAAAACAACTGAGATTATAAGGATTGCCCAACCGTAGGTCATTAGATATTCCATTGCGCTCTGGGCTTTTTGATGCTTTTTATTCTTTGCCCTATGCATGCATCTCGTGATAAATTATCAAAAAAGATTAAATATCTTTATCTTTTGCAAGCTACACGATTTTTTAGATGCGATCGCCGGGATTTGAACCCGGGTTATAGCCTTGGCAAGGCTACGTCCTACCAGGCTAGACTACGATCGCATAGCATAGCTCAATTTGATTATTTGTTTCATATAAGAATAAAAAACTTCTTTTTAAACAAACTTTAAGAAAAGAATTTAAACCGCTGCAGGGATATATATCTTGATTCAATGGCAATTATCCAAAAGAATCTTGATGAATACCAAAAGCTCAGCAAAGAAGATGCAAAGCTTGCCGTGGAGAACAAGGTAAAACTAGAGTATCTTCCGCTTCTTGGCATGCTCAAAAAAACAGAAGAAAGTATCTTCTCAAAGCTGGAAAAGTCTGGGCTTATAGGAAAGGACAAGACTATTACTATTAAGGTTCCGTTGGCTGGTGCTACTGCATATATCGAGCAATTTGAGTATTCTGATACTTTGCTCAGCAAAATCTCAAAGCAAAGGGTTGAAGGGCCAGAAAGCCTTGCCCAGTTTAGGCAGAGGGTTAAGGAAGCAAATGAGATGGCTGCAGAGATTTCTTCAAAATTCGGAGCGGTTCCTACAAGGCTGTATTTTGGAGTGCTCAGAAGGGCGGCCAAGGCTGGCGATGAAGAGGCTAGGGCGGCCCTCGACGAGCTGTATTCAAAGAATTTGATAGAAATCGTTCCGAAGGAGAGCATAGACACAAGGAATGTTGACATGCCAAGTCTTATAGCCGAGGCAAAGAGGGTTGATGGCACTATAGTGCAGGAAAAGCTCGACATTTATGCTGATGAGTCTTTTTCCATTTCAATCATAAGCATCGAGGTTGCGAAGTACCTAAGAATAAAAAGCAGGCTTGACAGGGTAAAGAATGAGATCTTTGAGATAGTGTGGGAGTACAAGCTGCTTGACATAGGCATGAGCATGAGGATTGAAACAGAATATGGCAAGGTTTACATAGGCATATACGATGAGATAAAATATAATAGAGAGGGTGAAAAAGAAATAAAGGAGGTGCTCTCCAAGCACAACTTTAGCAGGGGCGAATACGAGAGTTTGGATATTTCAAAAATAATGCGCAACAAGAAGTATGAGGGATTAAGAAAAGAGCTCTTAGACGCGCTTATGGAGGCCCATTATCTAGAACAAGTTAATGAGAGGAGGATATGGTTAAGAGAAGACACTGAGGAAAAGAAGCTAAAGCGC
>JBAMLI010000026.1:0-11244 GCA_039793645.1 archaeon | reverse complement strand
TTGTCTCAAACAAAGAAGGCCTTAATGTAGAATATCTACGCAAAATGAGTGCATTGCTAAAGAAATACAAAGATAAGAAGTTTATAATAGTAACGGGTGGCGGCTATACGAATAGGAAATACATTGAGATTTTAAGAAAAAATGGTGCAAGCGAATTCGTGCTTGATGAAGTTGGCATCGCTTTTACAAAGGTTAATGCCATCGCAGCAAAGGCTTTCTTTGAAGAAGCTTATCCCAATGTTGTTTCCAGCTTGGATGAGTTGAAAAAGGCGCATATGAGTAATAGGATAGTTTTTTGCTCAGGCCTCCTTCCTGGAATAACAACTGATGCAGTTGCAATATTGATGTGCGAAGCGGTAGGCTGCACCAAAATGATTAATATTAGTGGGACAAGTGGTCTATATAACATGGATCCGAGCAAAAATGGTGCAAAGAAACTTGGGAAAATTTCCCATGACGAGTTGATAAAGCTTGCGGAGAAATTTGATACAAGGGAGGCAAAAATGCCGTTTGTATTCGACATAGTGGCCAGCAAGCTTGCAAAAAGGTCCAATATAAGGATAGACTTTATAGGAAGCGATTTGGAGGAGCTCGAATCTGCAATCTCTGGGAAGAGGCATAATGGTTCTGTTGTTGAGGGATAGTATGGAGGATCTTGTTGGAACGTTCACTCTTGTAAAAACTGGCAGTGGATTTTCTTTTGTATACATAAAGAGGAGAAGCGACGATGACATAGAGCCTTCCAAGTTAACAGTGCCAGGAGGGCATGTAAGGAACGGCGAGACCGCAAGCGAAGCAGCGAAGCGTGAGGTCTTCGAAGAGACAGGCATAAACAACTTTTTGAAATTCGAGTTTGTTGAAGGATTCAATCTAGCAATGGGTGCAACAGAGTACAATATACTAGTGTTTTTCGCATATGCAGTTCCAGCAAAGCTTAAGCCAGAGAAGGGTACCAATATAGAGCTAATACCTCTCAGTGAGTTTGAAAAGCTTTGGCTAAAGAGCGTAAGCAGGGATGCAAATTTGTGCGAATTTACATCCGCAGACATAGAAGCAATAAAGCGGTTCGGGCATATTATTCTTGACCTTGCTGATTTAGCAATAGCGAACGCGAAAGTGTATGTATGATATGTGTCATAAAAGTTGGTGGCTCTTCTTTTTCGGACAAGAAAAGTGGGAAATCATATGTGGATAAAGTTGCAAAAATACTTGCAAGTGAGCTAACTCCAAACGATAAGTTTGTCATAATACAAGGGGCTGGATATATAGGGCATAAAATAGCAAAAGAGAAAGAGCTTGCAAAGCTAGAAAACAACCAAATATCATGGGCGTACCTAAGAAATGAAGTAATGCGGGTAAGTGCAAAGTTCATCGACAAGCTGATAAAGTCGGGCAAGCCTGCTGTTTATATAGCTACTTCCTCAATAGCGCACATGAAAGAAGGCAAGTTGCTTGCACTTGACATAAAGCCAATCAAAGGCTTTGTTGAAAATGGCTTTATTCCGTTTCTGCACAGTGATGCCCCAATAGATGAGGTGCATGGGCTTTCAATCCTTTCTGGAGACATTTTGGCAGAAAAGATCGCAGAATTGCTTGGGGCAGACATGCTTATTTACGGAACTGATGTTGACGGGGTCTTGGATGAAAACAAAAAAGTGATACCTGAGCTTAGGAAAGAGGAGATAGACAAGATAAAATACTGGAAGGTAGATGATGTAAGTGGAGGCATACAGGCAAAGCTTAGATTTGCAGCAGAAGCAGCAAGCAAAGGCATAAAGGTCATGATAATAAACCTCAGGAAAAAAGGAAATCTATCAAGGGCAATTGCAGGGGAAAATATTGGCACGAGGATAGTATGACATGGGAAGATGCAGAGTATGATGGCAAGAAAATATTTTACCTGAAAAGCGAATCCTCAAGTAGGAAAACTATTGCTTTGTTTCATGGCTACAGCTTTGAATCTGGGGTATGGGAGAAAGTGGGTGTTGTTAGTTCTTTGAACAAGATAGGCTACAATGTATATGCATTTGATATGCCTGGCTTTCCAAAGAGTAGGAACAAACCTTTGGATTTGCATACCTTTTTTTCTTATTTTGAATCATTTGCAAAAAGCTTTGGGAAAGTTTCAATTCTTGGAGCAAGCGCAGGTGGCTACCTCGCTGCAAAATTCTCGGAAGAAAACCCCAAACTTGTAGAAAATTTGATACTTGTCGGCGGAGTAGAACTTGAAAAGATAAAAATCCCAAGCAGCATACGCATTGCTGGAATATGGGGTAGCGAAGATAGCATATCAAATCCTTCTGCAGCTAAAAAGATGATAGAAAGCCTAGGCGGTAAGTTTTTCGAAATAAAAGGTGCACGCCACGCTTGCTATCTTGATAAGCCTGACGAATTCAATTTAATTCTTACAAAGTTTTTGGAAGAAAATTAGGCGTGCATAAAACTGCAATCTAACGTAAGATGTTAGCTTCCACTATTTGAAGCTTGCAGGTAAATTTATTATTTTTTTTATTTTTGAAAAATAATTATGCGGTATTCAGATCTTGCAAGGATAAAAAAGATCAAGAAGATGCTAGAGTACATAGCCTACGGCTCGCTTGCCTTGGATGTAGGCATAGCCATTGTAACGCTAGTTTCTGTGCACTACTATGCAAAAGAAATAAGCACTATCCTCACCTTCCTCAACTACGGGCTTACCGCTGTGGTGCTTGTTTCCCTCATCCTCTTTCTGGCATTGCTCTTTTTATCTCATTATGAAAAGATAATCGAAAAGTTTGCAGATCTTGGATTCAGGCTCAAGAATGCAAAAGAAAGGAAGAAACAATAAAAGGCAAAGCAAACTTACAGAATGCTTGCTGCTGGGGTTATAATGGCGCCAATTAGCGCTACAAAAATCATTATTGGCACTAAGACTAGTAAGACTGAAGCTATTAGTGTGACAAATGCATTTATCCTGCTTGTCTTCTGTTGCTCTGAGAGGCTTATAATTAATACTATAAGCCCCCAGACGAATATCGCCATCAACGCAAATATATTGATGAAAGGGATAGGCAAAAGCCAGGAGAGAAATAGCTGAGGAAGCGTGCCAAAAAGTGTTGCAACAAAAGTTTTCTCATAGCTTTTATTCCATGCTTTCAATATGTATTTGCCTACAATATGATATATGAATGCATTTACGAATATTGAAATAGGTATGAGCACCCACAGCATGAGCACCAAACCAATTATAAATGCTGCCAATAAGCCAAACCTTACAAAAGGGCTACTCCAAGGCGCGTATGCATTTATGCCAAAAAGTATGAGCGCCACCCCCAGGACTAAAGAGATAGAAATCGGTATTATTGAAGCCTCATAATACAGCTTCAACGATGACTGGAAACCCATTTGTTTGCCTGCATACCTCCCAGGGTCTCTTATTATGTTCCACCATAGCCCCAGATCGTTAGGTATTCCCATAAAACCACAATATGCTTTTGATTTTGAAATTTTTAGCCTTTTCTCTTTATATTTTCCAAAATTCAACCGATTGGCCGTGGCAAAGAGGAAGAAGAAACAACCCAAAATAGTATTTAAATATTGCTTTGCAAATTAAATATGATAGGATGCAGGGAAAAATAAGCGGAAAGGAAAAGGAAGAGCGCCTTCTAATACTGGCCGTAGATATAGACAATGATTTATATAGAAAGACGGGCATCTCCGGCCCTGTTGTTGGAAGGGTTCAAAACCTCAACGCAGCGACCCAGCTTTCTCTTGCAGACCCTGAGGAAACAGATGCAAATACAATGTTCCAGGCTGTAAAGCTGTACGACGAGCTCAAAAAAGAAGGATATCTTGTGAATGTTGCTACAATAACAGGATCAGAGACAGAAGGCTATACCGCAGATAGGGAGGTGGCGAGGCAGCTTGAGCTTGTCCTCAACCAGTACAAGGCAGATGCTTGTATATTTGTAACAGATGGGGCTAGTGATAACCGGGTGCTGCCAATAATAGAGTCAAGGGTTAAGATAAACAGCGTAAAGCTAGTCACAATGAAACAAGCCGAAAAGCTTGAAAACACATATTTTGTAATACTCGAAAAGCTTAAGGAGCCCCATTATGCGAGGATTGTCTTTGGAATCCCTGCTCTGCTTCTTCTTCTTTTTGCAATAAGTTATGCTATAGGTACGGGGTGGGAGCTGCCTGTCGCATTGATAGGCCTTTACCTCATCATAAAAGGTTTCGGGCTTGAGGATGCGCTAATAAATTCATTCAAGGGATTTGGTTTCAGCATAGATAGGATGAGCTTTGTGTTTTATCTGAGCTCCATTGTATTTTTCATAGCCAGCCTATTTATAGCCGGTGGAAATTATTTTGCTGAGCTGAGCATAACCAACGATCCCCTTTTGGTCTGGGCTTATACTATTGAAGGCTTCCTCCTGATGCTTCCTTTCTCATTTGTGTTATACCTAATTGGAAGAATAATAGATGTGAAAGGAAGGAAGTACCTGTTCAAGGGCCTGAATTATGGTATGTACATAGGCTCAGTTATAATCTTTTGGGTTCTTACTTATTCCTTTGTTGCATGGATTATAGGGCAGATTTACTTCGGCCAATTCCTCTTGTATACGCTTCTTGCCATAGTAGTTGGAGTCTCTGTCTCGCTTTTGACGAGTTACTTTAGAAAGGTGGCGCTCCGCAAGAGAAATGTCAAGGGCAAGCTTGTAGTCAATGAGCTTGGCGCATTGATAGGCAAGGCGGCTGATTTAGATATCAAAAGAGGCGTAATCCGCATCAATACAAGCTTTGGCACCCAGATCGCATACAATGTAGACAGAATTATAGAGGTTTCAGATAAGGTAATAATAAGGTAAGCGCTTGAGCCACCTATACGTTTTTAAAGGAAGATTTTGATAAGGTTTTTATAAGTTGACGTACAATTTATATCTCAGCCTTAAGATAGCGCGAGATATAAAAATCTCAACTTAGCATTTAATTCATGCAAATAAACAACAAGAACATTGTCCTAAGTGAGCTTATAGGGCTTAAAGCAAAGATCGTGAAGTCTCTAGACAAGAAGGAAAAAGGAATCGAAGGAAAGGTCATAGACGAGACAAAGAATATGCTCATCTTAGAGACAAGCCATGGGATAAAAAAGATACCTAAAAAAAGAGCAGTATTTAAATTTTATGTTGGAAATAAATCATTTACAGTCAAGGGCGAAGAGATTTCTTTCAGGCCCTATGAGAGGACTGAGAAAGCCCTGAAATATTACAAGCTAAGAAGGTTGGTTGATTGAGCGAATGCAACGATCCAAACTGCCCGATACACGGCAACATAAAGGTTAGAGGAGCCCAGATTATAGGCACGGTAGTAAGTAACAAAGGCAAGAAGACAGTTATAGTCGAAAGGGAGTACACAAAATATATTTATAAGTATGAAAGGTCCCTAAGGAAAAGGTCAAGGATACCCGCCCACAATCCAGAGTGCATAAACGCGCAGGTTGGAGATATAGTAAAGATAGGCGAGACAAGGAGGATAAGCAAGACAAAGAGCTTTGTGGTTACTGAAGTGGTTAAAAGAGCGTGATTTTTATGAAAGGCCTTTCAACGCATGTTTCGAAAACCCTCATTCCAGGATCAAGGCTTGTATGTGCAGACAACAGCGGAGCCTCCGAATTTATGATAATACATATTGTAGGCAAAGGGGGCAGAAAAGGTAGGCTCGCTGCTGCCGGAATTGGGGATATAGTTGTAGCGAGTGTCAAGAAGGGCACTCCCCAATACCTTAAAAAGCCCGTTAAGGTTGTAATAATAAGGCAGAAAGCCCCTATAAGGAGGGCCAATGGCATGAGGGTAATGTTCGAGGACAATGCTGGAGTAATGATAGATGATAGCCACCTTCCTGTCGGCACTGAAATAAAAGGTGCAATGGCGAGGGAGGTTGCTGAAAGATTTGTAAAAGTAGCTGGAATTGCTTCGAGGTTAGTTTGATGGTAAGTGCAAAGCCTAGAAAACAAAGAAAATTCAGGTTCAATGCGCCTCTTCATGTTAGGCGCAAGTTTGTAAGCGCCCATATTTCAAAAGAGCTAGCAGAGAAGATGAAGATAAAAGCAAGGAGCATAGAGGTAAGGCGCGGAGACACTGTAAAGGTCGTTAGCGGTGGCCAAAAAGGGAAGAGCGGAAAAGTAAGCAAAGTGGATTTGAAACGAGGTTTTGTTTATATAGAAGGCATAGTAAGGAAGACCTCGAAAGGCAAGGAGGTAATGGTGCCTATAAGGGCCTCAAACCTTTATATAACAGATCTTGACCTTGGTGATAAATACAGGAAAGAGCTTATTGATAAGATGGTGAGCAAATGAGCAAAAAAGGAGGTTCCAGCCACATAAAAAGGCTTGCAGCAAGCAAGTACCTAAAGATAAATAGAAAGGCAAGTAAATTCGTTACAAAGCCCAACCCTGGAAGGCACTCGCTTGATTTGAGCATCGCTCTTATAACATTCTTGAAGGAGAAGCTCGCCTCTCTTTCTGCAAAGGAGGCGAAAAAAGTAATAGCAAATGGCCATATTGCTGTCAACGGCAAAGTGGTGAAGGAACCAAAATTCCCCCTTGGCTTTGGGGATGTAGTGTATATAAAGCCGGAAGACGCTTATTACAGGATTACAGTAGGAAAATACGGTGTAATCAGCTTTGAAAAGATAAGTAAAGAAGAAGCAAACAAGTTCATATTGAAAGTAATAGGCAAGTTCACAGCTAAGAAAGGAAAGATAATGATAAGACTCCACAACGGGTCAATAATAGAAGGAAAGAATGACATAAAAGTCAATGACTCTGTTGTTTTGTCTAACGGCAAAATAGAAAAAGTGCTTAAATTTGAGGAAGGCGCAAGATGCATGGTATACAAAGGCATACACGCCCCTGAAACTGGCAAAATAAGCAAAATAAGCAAAGGGAATATGCTCATGCGCGGGCATGTTGAAATAAAGCCAGACAAAGGGGAGAGCTTTGAGACTGTTGCTGAAAACATAATAGTTGTTGGTGCTTAATATGCCTGAGAATCCTAACAAGGAGATCATGCTTGAAAAAGTTGTAATAAACATAGGCATAGGCCAGAATGAGCAGCTCTTCGACAATGCAAAAGCTTTGCTCAAGAGGCTTACCGGGCATGATGCTTCTCCAGCAAAAGCCAAGACAAGGGATCCATCCCTGAAAATAAGGAAAGGTCAAGTAATAGGTGCATATGTCACGCTTAGGAAGGGCGATGCGGCTTCAATGCTTGCAAGGGCTATCGATGCTGCAGGCAAGATAAAAGAAAGTAGCATACAAGACAATTCAGTAAGCTTTGGCATCAGGGAGTACATAGACTTTTCAGGCATCAAGTATGACCCAAAGATAGGCATGTTTGGGATGAATGTGAATGCAGTCTTTACAAGGAAAGGCAAGAGAGTAGAAGAAAGAAAGAGGAAAAGGAGCAAGATGGGCAAGAGGCATGCAACAGTTAAAAAGGAAGAAATAATAGAATATCTTAAAAATAAGTTTAATGCAAATATAGTGAATGAATAAAGGGTGTTTGCATAAAAGTGAAGTATGAACTTAGGCATAAAGGAAGAGGCGCAAGGAAGTGCAAACTCTGCGGTACAAGCAGAGGCCTTATTAGAATGTATGATATTTACATTTGTAGAAGGTGCTTCAGGGAGCACGCAAAGGAGCTAGGCTTTGAAAAATACTCGTAAAGGCTTGATGATTTAAATGAACGTCTTTGACAATGCAATAAATGCAATAAAAGTAAATGAGATGGTAGGCAAGGATGAGTGTATAATACCTTCAACAAAGCTCATAAAGGCAGTCCTAGAAGTCCTCAAGGCAAACAAATACATATTGGATTACGAGGAATTCAAAGACAACAAGATACCAAAGCTTAGGGTAAAGCTAGCCAAAGCCATAAACAACATAGGCGTTATAAAGCCTAGATTCCCAGTAAGGCTTGAAGAATTCAACAAGTATGAGACAAGGTACATACCAAGCAAGGACTTTGGCATACTGATAGTCTCAACATCAAAAGGGGTAATGACGAACAAAGAAGCCAAAGAGAAGCACCTGGGAGGAAGGCTTCTTGCTTATGTTTATTGATTAGTTGGTTTTTATGCAGCAGATTCAATTTCAAAATGGAGTAGAAGCAAAGGTGGAAGGAGACGAGCTTGTGATAAAGGGCAAGCTTGGCATTGCAAAGGCGAAGATAAACCAAAAACTTCTCTCCGTTAAGGTGGATGGGAATAAGATAATAGTGGAGCCATCCCAGGAGAAGAGGCTCAGGCGCGTTGCTGCAATCGCCGAGAATGCATTTGTAGGTAGGGTTAATGCTCTCTTGGATGGCGTGCAGAATGGAATCGAAAAGAAGCTCCAAGTTGCATTCGTCCACTTTCCAATAGCATTGGAGCTGAAAGGAAATATACTTTTTATCAAGAACCTTTTTGGAGAAAGGGCGCCTAGGAAGGCGAAGATAGCAGGAAACACAAAGCTTGAAATAAAAGGCAATGAAATAACAGTAAAAGGCGTAGATCCTTATGAAGTCGGCCAGACCATAACAAACATCGAAAAGGCGTGCAAGATAACAAATAAAGACACCCGCATTTTCCAAGACGGAATATACGAGGTTGAAGGTGAATGATTATGCTAAAGAAGAAAGAGCATCCAAAGTTTGTAGTACCTAATTATGGCGCAAAAAACAGAAAAAGGGTCAAGGATAGGTGGAGAAGCCAGCGTGGAGTAGACAACAAGAAAAAGCTCAAAAAGAGCGGTTATGGGAAGATGCCCAGCATAGGGTACAAAAACCCTGATGAGGTCAGATTTAGGGAGAAGAACGGCCTCCTCAAAGTAGTAGTGCATAATAAGAATGAGCTTGAGACATTGATCGGAAAGAAGGAAGAGTACGAGGTTGTGCTGGCGCACGATCTTTCAAAAAAGAAGAAGGTAGAGATTCAGAGAATCGCTGAGATGCATGGGTTCAAGGTAGCAAATAAGGTGAAAGTATGAGCATAAAGTTTGCAAGAAGGGCTGCAGCAGAAATTCTAAATCGAGGGGAGAGTGCAATAAGATTCAACAAGAATGCCCTGGAGGAGATAAAGAAAGCGATAACAAAAGATGACATAAGGAGGCTCATCCAGAATGGCTCAATATTTGCCGTAAAAGCCAAGCACAACTTGAGCCTTAATTCTAAGCTGCTTAAGAAGAAAAGGGAAGAAGGCAGGCGTCGTGGATTTGGAAGGAGAAAGGGTACAAGAAAGGCGAGAGGAGGCATAACTTGGGAGAAGAAGGTGAGGTCTCAGCGTGCCTTGCTCACCGAGCTTAAGAAGATGGGCAAGCTTGACAGTGCAAACTTTAAGAAATTTTACATGCTAATTAAAGGAAATGCATTTCCAGACAAGGCTTCTTTGCTGCTTCACCTCAAAGAGCACGGCATAACAGTTACAGAAGATGAAAAAAAGAAGATAGATGAAGCATTGAAGATGAGGTACAAGTGAGAAGATGAGGATAAAAGAGATTCCATTTAGAAGAAGAAGGCTTGGCCTTACAAACTACAAGAAGAGGCTAGCCCTAGTGAAGAGCGGGCTGGAGAGGGTAGTGGTAAGGAAGACAAACAAGAACATTATAGGCCAGGTTGTAGCATATGATGAAAAAGGAGACAAGGTTCTTGCAAGCGCAAACTCCAAGGAGCTTGCAAAGTTCAATTGGCCAGCAAGGTCAAATAGGCCTACAGCATACCTTACAGGTTTGCTCCTTGCGAAGAAGTATAAAGGGGATAAAAATAAGGAGCTTGTGCTTGACATAGGGCTTTCATCCCCTGTAAGAAACTCTATACCTTTTGTATTTGCAAAAGGCTGTATTGACGGGGGAATGAGGGTGAAGGCCAACCTAGAAATAAATGAAGAGTATTACAATGGCTCGCTCATAAAAGAGTACGCGTCTAAACTCAAGGGAGATGAGGTTAAGTATAAAAAGCAGTTCGGCAAGTATATAGAAGGATCAATAGATCCGGAAAATCTGCCAAAGCTTTTTGCAGAAGTTAAGGAAAAGATAATGAAGACCCAAGGGTAGCTAAATGGACGGCGAAGAGGAAAAATTTAATATCGAGGCATGGAAGCCAAAGACAAAGCTAGGGGAGCTTGTCAAGAGCGGCCAGATCAAGAGCGTAGAGCAGATCTTCGAGAGCGGGAAGCCTATCAAGGAGGTAGAAATAATTGACGCTCTTCTCCCAAACCTTGAAAGCAGGGTACTAGAGATAGCTTCCGTGCAGAGGATGACTAAGAACAGCAGGAAGCAGAAGTACAGGGCTACTGTTGTGATTGGGGATAGGAATGGGCACATAGGCATAGGTGTAGGCAAGGATGTAGAAGTTAAGCCTGCAATAAGCTCGGCGGTGAAGGATGCAAAGAAAAAGATAATTTCAGTTCCATTTGGCTGCGGATCCTGGGAATGCAACTGCGGCATGCCGCACAGCCTCCCTATAACAGTCCGCGGGAGGTGTGGAACAGCAGAGATAATACTAAAGCCTGCTCCAAGAGGGGTAGGCATAGTTGCAGGAGAGACAGCAAGGCAGGTGCTTGAGCTCACAGGCATAAAGGATGTATGGAGCTTTTCGAGAGGAAGGACGCGCGATATCTACAACATGGCGCTTGCTACATACAGTGCCTTAAAAAGCCTTAGTTCTATAAAAAGCACAAACAAGCTATACATTCCCGAAGTAAAAATAAAAGAAGAAAAATAAGTTCGCTACTCTATTTTTATCTCTTCTCCGGCACCCTCTTTCTTCTTAAGCACTATCTCCAAAGTGCCGTTCTTGAGTGTTGCTTTGGCGCTCTTCGCGTCTACTTCAGCCGGCAATGGGATTGATCTGTAGTAGTGTCTTGAGCTTCTCTCCCTGTAATAGTAGTTCTCTTCCTTTTTCTCCTTTTCGCTTTCCTTCTCTGCCTTTATTATAAGGTTGTTCTTTTCTACCTTGACTTTTATGTCTTGCTTGTCTACGCCTGGCATGTCTGCCCTTACCCTTATTGAATCTCCCTCGTCTATCATGTCTACCTCAGGCACTGCAAACTCGCTGAAAAGGTTGCTTGGGAAAAGGGTGCTTTGGAGCAATGCATTTATCTCTCTAAGGGACTCAAACGGATCAAAAACCCTAGGTACGACTGCCCTGCTCTTCTTCGCCATAATATCACCTCCCCACAATAATATAAAATATTGGAGTAAAAGATATAAATATTTACAGATGCACA
>JBAMLI010000025.1:0-1426 GCA_039793645.1 archaeon | reverse complement strand
AGAAGAGTACAGGCACATGGTATCCACCTTAAGAAGTTAGTTTATTTAAGCAAAGAAGAATTTAAGTTTTTAAGGTTTAAAAGGCGTGATTTTTTAAAAAGGGCGCGCCGATTTTTCAAGAAACAGCTAAAAGCTCGAGTTGTTGCTAAAAAACAGGTCCTAACTTGTTCTATGAATGAAGATCTCTTATCGAGCATAGATAATCATACATCCTGTTATGAGCCAACTAATATTATTGCTACGCGCGATTCTTTGTTCTGGAGCTGGAGACGGGTTAAGGAATATTACAGGGATTTTTTAGTTTCGGAAGACAATGGCCAAATAAAAGAGGCCTATGCTTTAATGCATAAGTTAAAAAAAAGTGACCTCCTTAGTGGTTGGTAGTATATAATACTACCGAAAGAAAAACCACAAAGAAAGGAGGTCAAGTGAGATATTACCAGTTAATCAAGGATATGTCAAGGTTTAATTTACGTTTGCAGATGGTGACCAAGGCTAAACAGACCAGTATCTCTGAAGCAGCGCGCTTCTACGGCACAACCCGACCCACGGTAAGGAAGTGGATAGGCCGTTTTGACAGGTATGGTTTAGAAGGGCTCAAGGATTTAAAGAAAACACCTCACAATATTCCCCACAAATTAAAGCCGGAAGACGAGGCAAGAATCATTGAATTAAGGCAGAAACATCCTTCCTGGGGGGCTCGGCGTTTATTAGAGCGGTATCACGTAAAGGGCAGTAATGGTTCAGTGAATAGAGTCATAAAGCAGAATAATCTTATACGACCAAAGAAGAAACGTTGGCGTAAGCGTAAGGATTTATCAGAACTAAAGAAGCGGATGAACTTTTTTGAGAATAGCCAGATAGATACAAAAGACCTATCAGATATCTATCAATATTGGCCATTTATGAGGACACTAAAGCTGCCTCGCTACGAATACACTTTAAGAGAGCTCTCAACAGGCGCTACCTTCTATGCCTATGCTGATGAAAACAACTCTACCTACGCCTCTCTCTTTGCTAAATATGTCATAGAGCATCTTAAGAGTTATGGTATTATTACAACCAAAATTGTCTGGCAGACGGATAACGGAAGCGAATTTATTGGTTCCGTCAGAAAAAAGATAAATCGTCTATCAGCATTCCAGAGGATACTCACTGCAAATGGTATAGAACATGGAAGAATTCCACCCCGGTCTAGCTACCTTCAGGGCGATGTAGAGGCATTCCACCGAATAGTTGAAGATGAACTATATGAAGTAGAATCTTACGCTAACTTAATTGAATTCTTAGGCAAGGCATATGCCTATCAGCTCTATTTTAATTACATAAGAAAGAATAGATACAGAGACAATAAATCTCCGCTTGAGATACTACGAGAAAGATTCCCAGAGATAAACGAAGGCGTGCTTAATTTGCCACCGATAAG
>JBAMLI010000024.1:0-1436 GCA_039793645.1 archaeon | reverse complement strand
ACAGGAGACACTTGATACTGTTAAGGCACTTGCTGCCTGGATGACCTGGAAAACATCAGTAGTGGATATTCCATATGGAGGGGCAAAGGGTGGAGTAATATGCGATCCAAAATCCATGAGCGAGGCTGAGATAGAGAGGCTATCTAGGGGTTATATAAGGGCAATTGGTAGATTCATAGGTCCAGAAAAAGATATTCCTGCACCCGATGTGTACACCACACCACAGATAATGGCTTGGATGATGGATGAGTATTCAAAGATAGTTGGATACAATGCACCAGGAGTTATTACAGGAAAGCCCCTTGAGGTAGGGGGATCCCTTGGAAGGGGAGATGCAACTGCAAGAGGAGGAATGTACTGTCTCAGGGAGGCAGCAAAGAAAATAAAGCTTGATCTGAGCAAGGCCACAGTTGCAATCCAGGGTTTTGGAAATGCAGGTCAGTTTGCTCATAAATTAATTACAGAAATGTTTGGATCAAAGGTTGTTGCTGTCAGTGATTCAAAGGGTGGAATATATAGCGAGAAGGGTCTTGATTTTGAAAAGGTATTGGCACATAAGGAAAAGACAGGATCCGTTGTGAATTTCCCCGGTACAAAGAATATCACAAACGAGGAACTCCTAGAACTCAAGGTGGATGTTTTGATACCAGCCGCGCTTGAGAACCAGATAACCGCAAAGAATGCTGACAAGATAAAAGCTAAGATAGTACTTGAACTTGCAAACGGCCCAACAACGCCTGAGGCGGATGAGATACTTTATAAGAAGGGAATACTTGACATACCCGACTTCCTTGCTAACGCAGGAGGAGTTACTGTTTCATACTTTGAATGGGTACAGAATATAAATGGATATTACTGGACACTTGATGAGGTACATCAGAAACTTGACCAGAAGATGACAAAGGCATTCTGGGACGTAATGGATGCCATGGAGAAATACAAGGTTGAGCCCAGGACGGCAGCATACATAGTAGCGGTAAAGAGAGTGGCGGATGCAGTAAAGATAAGGGGCTGGGCATAAACCCCTTAAAATTTATTTTTTAAATTTTTCATTAAATTATCTCGGTATAAATCCTTTTGGAAAAAAATTAATTTTTTGACTTTTGGAAGACTTTTCTGTATGGTTGTCATTGACCAGAATAGAACATGGAAGAACTCTGCACTTCTATCCCAAAATATGCATGTATTTTAACGATGTCATAAACATATCAAAAGGGTATATGAAAAAACTGAATTGATCCAAGAGCTATGAAAGGCTAAAAGGGCCATCAGGTGAAGCTGTGAACTGGTCAAAAGATGGGGAGCAGATGTTGGTAATTAGGATTCCTGAATAAAGGGATTCTACTAAACCTTTAAGTTATTTCGAATAATAAAAAGAAGTTTTAAATATAATATAATTATCTAGTCATCAAAGGGTGAAATTTTTATGGAAGAGA
>JBAMLI010000023.1:0-11634 GCA_039793645.1 archaeon | reverse complement strand
AGTCAGGCACTACAAACATGTCTCCTTTGCTGAATATTTTTTCCTTGAGGAGGGCTTTCACACCATATTCGCTTCCAACTTCTTCATCTGCAACCAGGGCTATCGCTGGAGCGTATTTTGTCTCAACGCCAAGCTCCTTCAAAGCCTTAAGCGCGAATATGCTTGATACTATGCCTTGCCCGTTGTCCGATGTGCCTCTGCCAAAGATCTTGCCGTCTTTTACATAAGCATCGAATGGGTCATGGTTCCACAAGCTCCTGTCACCCTCTGGCACAGTATCGATGTGGCTAAGTAGCCAGATCCTCTGCTTAGCCTTGCTCGGAATAGTGGCTATCAAATTCGATCTCTTCTTGTTGAAGTTGTCTATATAGTCATATCGCCTTATATTGAAGCCGCTCTTTTTCAAAAATGACTCAAGCATATCTGCCCTTTTTGCTTCTCCCTCGCCACCGCTTGCAGGGGATATTGAAGGTATTGACACAATATCTTTCATGAGCTCTATCATCTCCTCCCTGTATGATTCGACTTCTTTGCCTATTTTCTCAGACCACATAAAACCTCCCAGCCCGGCAGCTGCACCCTTATCTGTTGCGAATCATCTGCTATCTTGTAACTATAAGGGATTTCATCTCCTCAAGATATTTGCTCCCTGGCCCTGAAAGGAAGTACTTTCTTGCAGGCTCAAGCAGCTTTGTGAGCTCTTCAGCAACCATCAATTTCAAATCCATAGGGTGGATAAGGCCTTTTGCATATGCTTCTTCTAGCTCTTTAATAGTAGGAAAGGAGTCGCTCCGCCCGGTCTTTGCATTCTTTATCTCAAACTGCGCCTTCTTCTTCTCCATTATTGGGCCTATAATGTATCTCATCAAATCTATCACCGGGTTTACTTCAAGCTCCTTTGGCGGGCAGAGGGCTTTGGATATCTTTGCTTTTATCTCCTCCTCTGTATCGTGTATGAATATTGCACTATTCGGCTTTGATTTTGACATTTTTATATCTATTATTGAATCGTCAAGCTTATCCCTATTGCCCTCTTTCTCCGCTTCAAGCATCCTCAGCCTTTGCTCTTCGCTCATGCTAATGCCCATTAGGAGATGGTGATGCAGTGCAACAGGCGTATATGAAAAACTCTTTGCAGCCTCTATAGCTACAACATGGGCCTTTCTTTGGTCTATGCCAGCATGGGCGATGTTAACGCCTTGTATGTATATGTCTGCAACCTGCATTGGCACATATATAAGCTGGGCGAGGTTGAGTTCTTCGCCCATCTTCCTTCCTAGTATCGTAACACTTCTCTTAGCCCTGCCCATGCTAATACCTTTGCTCACCTTGAGCACGTCCTCAAAATACTCTATTCCCTTCTCGTTGTAAAGATCGGTTGCAAGCACAACCTTCGTCTTCTCAGGATCACCGCCTACGCACTTCAGAGACTGCAAAAGGGCTTCCTTAAAATACCCCAAAGCCACGCGCCTTATTGTTTCCAAATCCCCGCCGAGCTTGTTGTTGATGAACGAATGGTAATCTGCGAGGAATATGCGCGTGCTTACTCCAGCCTCTTGCAAATCAGCAACTTTCTCCATGCATACGATTCCAGTCCCAAGATGGACCATGCCCGAGATCTCGAACCCTATGTAATGGTTCAATTTTGTGCCGCTTGCTATATATTCTGCAAGCCTCTCCTTTGTAAGCACCTCTTCAGTAGGGCTCCTCATTATAAGCTCAAGCTTCCTCTCTTCTCCACTCATAAAGATCAGATAAACTTCTCTCTTAATCCTTAAAAACCTATTCTGCAGTTGACGCTGCTCCTTTTCTTCTGAAAAAAATTATAAAAAACTATACCGGCTTGGCTATTTCTTTGCAAGCTTTGCTATTGCTTCGGCAAGCTTCCTTACCCCAGTCTTTATCGGAGCATCTACAGGAACTTTGTACTTTGCCTCGTATTCAGCTATGCATTGCTTTATCTCTTCATCGCTCATGCCTGCAGTATTAAGTGCAATGCCCGATATCTTGTGCCCTGAAAGGAGCCTAATTACCCTTATGTACCTGCTGAGGCTTGGTATCTTATACTTTTCAAATCCGTCAAAAAACTTCCTCTTTGGGGCATGCTGCAATATCAACGCATCGGGCCTCGCTGCTGCAATGATCTCGAAGCTTCCAGGGTATGCTGGGTGCAGTATGCTTCCTTGACCGCCTATGATTATGAAGTCAGGCTTCTTCTCGCGCCAAGCCCTTACCACCTCGCCTTCTATGCCGCCTGCCACAAAGTCATTTATCATCGCATCTATAAGCGCGCAGTATTCTGCTCCTTGCATCCAGCCTGTCTGGCCTGTTGCAACGAATACCGAGCTGTAGCCCATCTTCTTGAGCTCTTCATTGAGCATAATGGCTGTTGTCCTTTTCCCTATTGCACTGTCAGTGCCTAAGACGACCACTTTTATGGCTTTGACCTCTTCTATCTCGCCGGTGAAAAACCTCTTCATGCCTAGGTAAATCTTCCTCACATCTATTATCTGCACACCATTCCTTTCAGCTATCTCCTTGAACTCTTTGTCATCGCTTATGAATTCATGCAGGCCAGAGACTATGCCTATTTTGTTCTCTAAGGCTTCCTTTATGTATGGCCTGTATGAACTTGGCAAAAAGCCGCCGTCTGTAGCTACGCCTATAATAATGAAATCAGGCTTAAGTGGCAATGCCTCTTTAAGCGAGGAGAAGATGGGTATGCCCCTTCTTATTCCATCAAGCACATAGCCAGCATCTTGCCCTGCAAACTTTGAGTCTATCACGCCTATTATCTTGTATCTTTCTGAGTATCTCACAAGCCCATGCGCAGTCTTGCCATAAGTTGAGCCGTAATACCCTTCCGCAAGAATAAGAGCAGTAGGTTTATTCCCCATTTAATTTGCACCAGTTATTTGCAAGATATTTGCATGGCAAATCTTTTAAATTTTGCCTACCTGCTCTTTTATCTTCTCATCCTCTAAGGAGGGCATGCTATAAGAACCAATAAAAACTTTAACCTTTAAGTAGGATATAGGTGATGCATTGAACAAAATTGAGGTTGCAGCCGGAGTGATACTGATATTGATCGCAGTGGGCTTGTTGATTTACCTAAGCCCCTCCAAGGTTGGTTTTGCAGCAAATGCGAGTATTCCTGCAGCAAAAGCAAGTGTTTTGACATTCCAGCTTACTGACCCGCCTGAAGTGCCAAATGGAACGCAGGCTCTTGTGATAGGTTATTCATCGCTCAGCGCCCATTTGATTTATGCAAATGGGACAAGCAACTGGGTAAGCGCTGAAGGCAGTGGATCGATAAACCTTCTCTCTTTGGTGAATATGTCCCAGGTAATAGGCAAGGCTAACGTGCCGAGCAATTCAGTTGTAGACATGGTAAGGTTCAACATTACAAACGCTATGATAACAATAGGCAACAATACATACAATGTGACTGTGCCCAGCAAGCAGATCACTGTGCATGTGGCAAATGCCCAGAAAGTGAATGGAACGTCAAGCGCTGTAATAGACATAACTCCAACAATAGCCACAATCTACACAAACACTTCTACAATATTCGTGCTTGTGCCTTCGCTCAGGGCGGTTGTAGTATCTGGAGGTGCCCAATCAGCAATCGGCGCAAAAGCGCCTATAAACATGAGCATGAGGCATGAGCTTGAACTCGCAAAGCCAAATATAACAATCTCCCAAATAGCCTTATCGCAAAAGGACAACTCCACATTCTTCTCGCTGAAAATCTCCAACAATGGAAATAAAAGCGTAGAGATAATGCATGTCATGCTGTTTGGAAACGAGTCGATAAATATAAATGCGAGCGCGCAGTGGAGGGTAGAGATTAAGAATGGCTTAGTAAATATAAAGAGGCTTGGAAGCCAGCAAAGCAACATGCAGATCCCGCAGGGCATGACTAATGGCATGGGGGGCTCGGCAAATATAGGAAGCATTAGCGCAGAGATCTCCAACGCGCTTGGGCCAAACTTCACATTGAAAGAAGCAAGCAAATACATGGGCAAAGGCATGCTTGAAAACATATCAGAAGAGCTTGGCATTAATCTGAACGCAACAATGAATGAAACAAACATCACAGAGATCATGGATAAAGTGCATAGCCTCAACGTCTCAGAAGAAGAGCTCCACAAGCTCTTCTCAAATGAGAGCAACCCTGCATTCAATGCAATAATAAGCAATTTCGGGCTTGAGAAAAGCGAGGAGGTGCTAAACGTCTCTATGGATGCAGAGCACTTCAGGGTAATAAACTTCCTTGTAAGCCAGAATGGCACACTTGTCCTTCCTTTCGAAGAGATGAATGAAAATATCGAAGAGAGCATGCATGAATTCAGCGAAGGGTATGTGCTGGGAGCCCACAGCAGCATAGTGCTTTCGTACAACGGGCCCATAAGCTTTGCGCATGGGCATGTGAGGATTGGAGTGATTCCTGGAGAGAGCTACAAGGTGGTTGTAGTAGGAGATGAAGGGGCGCGCGCCTCTGCAAACATCACAGCAAGCTAAAGTTTCGTGAAGGCATGCATTTTTGGGCATGCCTTCGGCACCAGCAAAACGCGTTAAGATTAAATAGTTTTATCTCTCAACTATTTATGAAAGGTGGCCAATATGAAAATATTTAGCCTCTTTGGCAAAAAGGATGTGTCTGGAGAGCTCTCAAAGCAAGCCCCCTACAGGATAATGACCGAGCTTGTTCCCTACAAGCTATACTCCAACAGAAAAAGCAATGTTATGATGCTCATCAAAATTAAAAACATGACAAGCGAGCCTCTGCTGAGCTCAGTGGTGATAGAGCTGCCAAAAGGGATAAGCTTTGACGAGATGGGCCTTGCAAACAGCAAGGAGATAAGGATCGGCGAGCTTGCACCCAACGAAGAAAAAGAGATAAGGGCAGACATTTACAGCAACTCAGGCACAGAAAAAGGAGAGTACACTGTTGTCTTGACTGCTTTTGCACATTACAGGGATTACGGGCATGTGCTCAATGCCATGAAGAAAAGGTCCGTCATTGAGGTTGTTTAGCTTCGCCTTCGCTAGCCTTCTCCTTTTCTTTTTCAGCTTTCTCAGCAAGGCTTTCTTTTTCATTCTTTGCCTTGGCTGCCTCTTGCTTGCTTATAATTCCTGCAATGCTTGAAAGGTGATTCGCTACGTCGATTCCCTTTTGTGTAAGCTTTATCCCCTTTATCCTTCCATGCTTTGCACTCTCTATAAGCCCTGCCTTCTCGCATTCGCTTATGAACCTGCTCAAATGCACATATGTTATGTTTGCCTCTTTTGCAAGATTGGATATATTCCACTCTTGCTGGCTCTCTGCAATGGTGAGGAACGCCCTAACCTGCTTGTCCTTTAAGAAGAGTTTGCCAAAACTTCCCATAAACCCACTTTTACGAAATTTATTTCACGACAATAACATAAATATATAAAATCTTAACTATTAAATAGATATTAGAAAAATAGGTGGATTATATGGTAAAATATATAGCCGCAGAGGAATTAGTTGGCAAAGAGGTTATAACGAATGATGGCTTTGATCTGGGCAAGTTCCTAGACGCAGAAATAAATGAAGTCACCGGCAAGCTGACAGCAATGATAATAGACCCTAATGTAGATAGCGAATTTGTAAACAAGCTTAATGTTAAAGACGGAAAGCTCAAAATAAATTACAATTCAGTAATGGCTGTGAATGACTTTATTATAGTGGATAGAAAATCCCTCTGATGCGGTGGTTTTTATTATTATAGCTGGCGGCGATGAGGCGGGCCGCGGAGCTGTTTTAGGCCCATTGGTAATTAGTCTTGTCAGCATAAAAGAGGGCAGGATAAAGAAGCTCGCCGAGCTGGGGGTAAGGGATTCAAAGATGCTCAGCAGGAAGAGGCGCGAATTCTTGTTTGATGACATATACTCAATAGCAGAAGATGTGAAAACATATTCCATAACCCCTGAGGAGATAAACAAGGCGATGAAGAGCAATATCTCGCTCAACGAGCTTGAGGCCATACATTTTGCTAGGCTTATTGAAAGCACAAATGCGCCAAAAGTATATTTAGATTCGCCTGATGTAATACCAGAAAAATTTGGGATAAGGATAAGCCTTATATCAAGCAAGCCGCTTAAGGTGAATGGGGTCAAAGGAAAGAAAGTAAAAGCCCAAAAAGAGGCTGTTGCACGCATAATAGCTGAGCACAAGGCAGACATAAAATACCCTGTAGTCTCAGCAGCAAGCATAATCGCAAAAGTAACAAGGGACAGGGCGATAAGCGAGCTTGAAGAAAGGCTTGGTATAGAGATAGGCTCCGGCTACCCCTCAGACAAGAAGACAATAAGCGCCATAAGGGAAAATCTAGGCAACAGCGAGCTGCTCAGGCACCTCAGGGATGAGTGGAAGACTCTAAAGTTTATAAGGCAAATGAAGCTTTATGAGTTTCTGACATCCTCCCACGAATAAATTCATAGGATTCCTCACGGTTTCAAGGGTAAAAATAAAAAAAGCAAAACTTTTGGTAACAACTTTTAGACAGATAAACAAAGTAACCTGCTTTTCCTTTCCAAAATGGAAGCCTTTTAAATAAATATACTACATATTGTGTTTTTGGTGTGGCTTCAATACAATATGTAGTGATTTTAATGCGCTGCCCTTATTGCGGCTCAATGAGTACAAGGGTCATAGACTCAAGGTTTGTAGCCACAGACAACAGCATAAGGAGAAGGCGCATATGCAACTCATGCAAAAGGAGGTTCACCACATATGAAAAAGTCTATACAATAGAGATAACAGTAATTAAAAAGAGCGGCATTAGAGAGCCTTTTGACAGAAATAAGGTATTAAATGGTATATTGAAGGCTTGCGAAAAGAGGCCTATAAGCAGGGAGAAGATGGAGGAGATAGCTGAGAAGGTAGAGAGGAAATTAATAGCACAAAATAAGAAAGAGGTTACAAGCAGGAAGATAGGAGAGATGGTGATGAATGAGCTTTTCAAGCTCGACCCTGTGGCTTATATAAGGTTCGCAAGCGTATACAAAAATTTCGACTCCCCTGAGGAGTTCAAGAAAGTGGCGATGCTAATCAAAAAGGGGAGGAAGAATGCTTAGGTGGTTTGATGGAGGTTAAAGAGGTAATAAAAAGAGATGGAAGCGTTGTTCCTTTTAACAAAGGAAAGATAAGCCTTGCAATAAGCAAGGCCATGAGGGAGGTATACGATGGCAATATGGCGGATGAAGAGCTCATGAAGAAGGCTGAGGATTATGCTGAGCTTGTTGTAAAGAAATTGGAGGAGATGGGTAAGGAAAAGGTGCAAGTTGAGCAGATACAAGACGTTGTCGAGCAGGTCCTTATGGGTGTAGACCCGCGGACCGCAAAAGCCTATATAATATACAGGAACAAGAGGGCCGAGATAAGGGCGTACAAGGCTTCGCTTGGGATAGTGGACGATTTGAAGCTGCCTATGAACTCGCTTGTCGTATTGGCAGCAAGGTACCTGCTGAAGAATGAGGAGGGCAAAATAGTAGAGACTCCAAAGCAACTTTTCACAAGAGTGGCAAATGCGATAGCAAGCGTAGAATCTAGGTATGGCGCCAGCGAGGAGGATATAGCAAAGCTAGCAGGCGAATTCTACAATGTGATGACACGGTTTGAATTCATGCCAAACAGCCCAACACTCATGAATGCAGGCACAAGGCTTGGGCAGCTCAGCGCTTGCTTTGTGCTACCTGTCGGAGACTCTATAGTCGAGATTTTTGACGCTGTAAAGTGGGCTGCTCTTGTACACCAGTCTGGAGGTGGAACGGGCTTCTCTTTTTCAAGGCTTAGGCCGAGCGGAGATATAGTAAGAAGCACAGGCGGAGTGGCATCTGGGCCAATATCATTCATGAAGGTGTTTGATGCAGCAACAGAACAGATAAAGCAAGGGGGCAAAAGGAGAGGGGCAAACATGGGCGTGCTTAGGGTAGACCACCCAGACATACTCAACTTCATAGTGGCAAAAGAAAAAGAAGGAGTGTTAGAGAACTTCAATATAAGCGTTGCAGTGACAGAGGCATTTATGCAGGCTCTTGCCAAAGATGAGGAGTATAGCCTGATAAACCCAAGAAACAACAAAGAGGTAGGAAAGCTCAATGCGCGGGCTGTATGGAACTTGATGACAACTATGGCTTGGAGAAGTGGCGATCCAGGAGTAATATTCATAGACAGGATGAACTCTACCTACTCAAACCCTGTGCCTAAATATGGGCCTATAGAATCCACTAACCCATGCGGAGAGCAGCCGCTCTATCCATTTGATTCGTGCAACCTAGGCTCAATAAACCTCTCGCGCATGCTCAAGGAAAAGAATGGAAAATATGAAATAGATTGGGACAAGCTTAAGTACACTGCTAGGCTGGCAATAAGGTTCCTCGATGATGTGATAGATGCAAACAACTATCCTCTCCCGCAGATAGAGCAGGTTACAAAGGCAATAAGGAGGGTAGGCTTGGGCGTCATGGGGTGGGCTGACATGCTGATAAAGCTAAGCATACCTTACGATTCAAATGAGGCGCTCTACCTTGCAGAGAAAGTGATGAAGTTTATAACAAACGAAGCAAGGGAAGCAAGCGCAGATCTTGCGAAGGTCAGAGGCCCATTCCCTGAATGGGAGAATAGCATATGGTACAAGTTTGGCTACAAGCCGCTTAGAAACTCGACTGTAACTACTATAGCCCCTACAGGCACAATAAGCATAATTGCTGGCGGGGCTTCTTCAAGCATAGAGCCCCTCTTCTCAGTTGTCTTCAAGAGGAATGTAGGATCAAGCCTTGGAACCGACCTAATAGAAGTAAACAATGTCTTTGAGGAATTTGCGATAAAATATGGATTCTATAGCGATGCGCTAATGAAGAAGCTTGCAGGAAAGACCTCCATACAAGATGTAGAAGAGATACCAAAAGAGATAAGGAGGCTCTTTGTAACTGCATTTGACATTTCGCCAGAGTGGCATGTAAAGATGCAGGCTGCCTTCCAGAAATATGTTGACAATGCTGTCTCAAAAACGATAAACTTCCCAAGCTACGCAACCCCTCAGGAAGTGGAAGAAGCATATATGCTTGCGTACAAGCTTGGGTGCAAGGGCATTACTGTATATAGGGACAAGAGCAAGAGCAGGCAGGTGCTCACTACTGTAGACAGGAACCAGACTAAGCTAGAGGACATAGCAAGGATGCACAAAAGCGGCAATGAAGAGATAAAAAGCAAGACCCTTGAGGAGATAAAGCTTGAGGCCACAAACTTCCAACTAGAAGAATATGAAGAGGAGCGGTGCCCAGAGTGCGGAGCACTTATGATAGTGGGCGAAGGCTGCGCAACATGCCCTGTGTGCGGCTACAGCAAATGCGGCTAGCTCAAGACTTTTTTCTTTTTGTTCTTGGCTGTGCTGCTAGGGCATATGTCCTTGAGAACGCACCGCTCGCATTCCTTGCCCCTAGCCTTGCATGTATCCCTGCCTAGGGCTATAAAGAGATTTGAAACTACTCCCCAGTATTCTTTGGGAATTTTCTTGAGCAAAGCCTTCTCCACTTCAGCAGGGTTTTTGCTTTTGGCAAAGCCTAGCCTGTTTGCAACGGTTATGCAGTGGGTATCTACAGCTATGCCCTCATTTATCCCATAAAGCTCATTCAGTATTACATTTGCTACCTTCCTACCTACCCCAGGAAGCTTGAGCAGCTCCTGCATGCTCCTTGGCACAGACCCGCTATAAAGCTCTTCTATGAGCCTTGCACTTTCTTTTAGGTGCCTTGCCTTCGTTTTGTAAAAATTCAGCGATGAGATATCGCTTTCTAGTTCTTTGATCTCTGCATTGGCGTAATCGCTGAAGCTTTTGTACTTCTCAAAAAGCTTTTTTGTTACTTTGTTTACCTGCTCGTCAGAATTCTGCGGGCTGAGCAGCACAGCCACAAACAGCTCGATTGCATTCCTATGCTCTAGCGCTGTGTGAAGCCTGTCTCCGTATTTTGCCAACAGTCTTTTAACAACAAGCTCTCCGCTGGGGTGCATATATTTATTTTTATACGCAGATATTTAAAGAGTGGGAGAATGAGGTATGAGACATTTGCTGGCACTTTTTATCCATCTGACAAGAATGAGCTTAGCCTCTTCATAGAAAACAGCTTGAAGAGCGCAAAGATAGAAAAGCCAGTGGAGAAGGCAGTTTCTTTTGTTGCGCCACATGCAGGATATGTTTATTCTGGCAAGGTAGCAGCATACACCTACAAGGCAATAGAAGCCAGGAATAGGGCAAAGAAGATAGACACGTTTGTTATAATAGGCCCGAACCATACAGGCTATGGCGCGCCGATTGCGGTCTCCCTCCAGGACTGGCACATGCCATTTGGGGTTGTCAAAAACGATAAAGAGCTTGCAAGGCTTATAGTTGAGAATTCCAATATATCTGAGTTTGACGAAGGTGCGCATGCAGAGGAGCACTCTATAGAGGTTCAGCTTCCCTTCTTGCAGAAAGTTGTAAATGAGCCCAGCTGCGTTTTCATCTGCATGGGAGACCAAAGCGTAAATGCGAGCGAAGAGCTGGCAAGGGCAATAATCAAAAGCAGCGAGAAGCTTGGGAGAGATGTAGCGATTATAGCAAGCTCAGACTTCAACCATTATGAAAGCGCAGAAACAGCTAAGAAAAAAGATATGCCAGCGATAGAAGCGCTACGCAGGCTTGATTATATAGAATTCAACAAACGGCTTAGGGAAGCAGAAGACACTGCATGTGGCTATGGGCCAATAAGCGTTGCAACTATATTTGCAAAAGAAAAAGGGGCAAAAGAGGGCTATCTGCTCAAATACGCAAACTCTGGGGATGTAAACAATGACTATAGCTCGGTTGTAGCCTATGCAAGCATCGCCTTCGCATGACCTTTAGAAGCCTTAGAGGCAATAATTATAAAGGCAAGTCCGCCAGAGATTTCCTTTTCCTTTATGCTCTTGAATCCGCAGAGCTTAAGCTTTTCTATAACATACGACTTGTCTACCCTAAAGCTCTTGATATATGCTTCTACATCGCGCCTAATCCTGGAATCGAGCGCTGGAATAACATTAATAGAATAATAAAGGTTCACAAGCTTGCTCATTATGCTATCCCTGGGCTTTAGCATGTCGATAAGTATAATTTTACCTTTGGGCTTTAGCACCTTCTGCATCTCGCAGAGAGCCCTGCCAAGGTCATTGAAAAGCCCAAGAGAGAATGCAGAAATTACTATGTCGAAGTAGCCTTCTGGAAAATCTAACGATTCAACATCACCTATCATATACTTTACATTCTTCACTTTTCTGCTCTTCTTCATAGCATTGGCGAGCATATTGCTATTGATATCGATTCCTACAACCTCATAGCTTGGGTACTTCTTTGCTATTGCAAGAGCTACGCGCCCTGTGCCTGTAGCAACATCAAGCACCTTCTTTGAGCTTGCGCCTAGCTTAGACTCTGCCAAAACCTCTTTCAGCAAGGCCTTGTCCAAACCGAAGCTCAGCGCATCTATGATCCTGTCATAGTCTGAGGCTATCTTTGTAAAAAATTTGTTAAAGTCCATCAAAATGCACTCATATATAACTAAAGGCTTTGCGCTTATAAACCTTTTTAGACT
>JBAMLI010000022.1:0-11635 GCA_039793645.1 archaeon | reverse complement strand
TTACATGATAAGGTTTGTAGACAACATAAGGACAGCAATGTTTGGCGGAGTAGGATTATTTCTAGCTAAATTTGAAGGCAAAGGCAGAGTCATACTCCACAGCGTTTCAAGGTTCAAATTCTCATCAGAAATATTCAGAGCTGGGTATGAGCAAAATAAAGACCTAATGAATAAGCAGCAGAAATAAGAATTAGAAGCAAAAAGCAAAGCAAAACAAATTATTGCTATTTGTATATTGAATGGTATTCAGAGCCAGAGTCGTCTACTATAGTAATGCACTCTCCTTCGCATTCTATTAGGCAAGCCTGGCAGAGTATGCATGCATCTCCATTGACAGCCACAGATATACCACCACTCCCATTTTCATATTTATCAGCAAAGTGGCGATGGCCGTCTTTCACATCCTTCCATTTGTTGTAGACCTCCTCGTTTACTTTTCCGTGCCATTGCTGCTCAGGCGGCGCAGGATCGCTGTTTACATCGCTTGCAGTCCTATCTTTCATTTCATATACAGCTACAGGGCATACGTCATGGCAATGCGCGCATCCTGTGCATCTTGTCTTGTCGACCCAAACCTTCACATTTATCACCAAAATTATTACTTGATTATATTTTTAATGCAAATATAAAAAC
This sequence comes from archaeon, assembly GCA_039793645.1. Classification (GTDB taxonomy): domain Archaea; phylum Micrarchaeota; class Micrarchaeia; order Micrarchaeales; family CABMGC01; genus JAGDYD01. The sequence goes on along the minus strand of JBAMLI010000022.1, from coordinate 11,002 downwards.
CTATTCCTAAAGCTCTCTATCTGGGATTGGAAAATAAGAAGAGAAGAGCTAGTTGCTCGCTCCTCATTGTAGTCGCTGCTTGCCAGGAGCTCGCTTGGCTCAGCCAAACAGGCTTGCCAAGCCACCTGCTGCTTCTTCTTCACTCTTCTTTTCCTCTTTCTCTTCATTCTTTTCTTCTTTCTTTGCCTCTTGCTGTTGAGGTGCAGCCTGCGGAGCTACTTGTATGTTCTGCGCATTCTTTATTATCTCCTTTATGTTTACTCCTTTTAGCGAAGCTGCAACAGCCTTTGCTCTCGCTTCGTCAGGCTGTATGCCTGCAGCTTTGACTACTTCAATAAGGTCTTTTTCGTTTATCTCTTTTCCAGCTGCATCAAGCAAGAGTGCAGCATATATATATTCCATTTTTTTCACCCCGATTGATTATTCAATATTAACTCTCAATTTTATATTGAGGGCTTCTGCAACTGCCTTTGCAAGCAGCTTTTCAACAACTTCAGGCTCATAGAGATTTGCAAGCAAGCCTAAGCCCAAAGCAGAATAGTATGCCCTCTTGATAAGCTCACCCACATTGTACTCTGTGACATACCCTGCTTCAACAGTCAAGTGGTATGCTTGAGTAAATGCAACTGCAATATCGCGGGTAACGCTTTCCCTGTTTATGCTTAATACCTCTTTTGTGAATAGAAGATTTTCATAAACCGCGCCAGCAAGCTCTGGCGTGGCTTCAAATGGATAGATCTCAAGCATCCTAAGTGCTTTTGAAACTGCGGTGGTTATTTTTGCCCCTTTTGGGACTAGCACTTTGCTCTTTGAGATTACGACTTTTCCTTTTTGTATCTGTACATCTATGCCTGCTGCTTTCAAATCAGTGACGCCCTGCCCTGGAGGTATATTTGTCTCGCCAGCTTCAATGAATATGTCTGCAGGGGCTATCTGGTTTGGCTTTGCTGCAAGCTTGAGCTTGTTTGATTTTATTTGATTGTAAAGCTCTACCGGATCCTTGTTTGAAAGCACAAGTACATTGTTGCCTTCAACATATTGCGAAAGCTTCGAAATAACAGGGTCTGATTCTAGCACTTTTAATATAAGGTTCTTCCTTGCAAATACAATCTTTGTGTCATTTCTTAAGGTATTCCTTATTTTCTGCAAGAGCCTGTCTGGTATTGCATTTACCGGCATTACGCCTACTGTCTTGTAATGCTTGACTTCATCCTTGAGCTTGTTTACAAGATCTATCTTTTCTTTTTTCAACATAGGCATAAAAATCACTACAACAGCCTAAGTGGCTTGCTCATACTCAGCTTTACATAAACTGACTTTAGGTGGCTAGGGCTTACCTTCTTAGATATGTTGTTTATTACTTCTTTTATATTTTCAAATATCTCTTCAGGCTTCATCTCTTCACTTCCAACAACGCAATGGACGGTAGGCAAGAACCTCCCTTTGCTCTTTATGCTTATTCTCTTTGAAATATTTGAAACAAACTTTTCGAGTTCTTCCGGATTGAATAGCGGCTTAGGCATTTTGTTCCTTGGTCCAAGGAACTGACCTAATTTTTTCGCTATTTCCGGCATTAGGCTAGGCTGTGCAAGAAGCTCGTAGTTAAGAAGAGAGTTCAGCTTCTCTTTGTCATTGGCTATTGAGTCTATTTTTGTCCCGTCTATAACCTCAACTCCAAGCTGTTGTGCTTTGGAGACAAGGTTCTTGTCAGTTGCAAAAATGGCAGCCTTGCCAACCTTGCCTTTGCTGAATGGCAGTATTATCTCCATATTTAGCCTATTGTCCTGCTTTGAAAAATCAATTCCTTTGAAGTTTATTGCAAGCTCTACGCTCTGCTTGAATTTTCTCTTGCCCCTTTCCTCTGCTAAGAACTTTGCAAATTCATCAAACTTATCTTCTAGCATAAATGTCCCTCCTGCAAGATTGCAGTGCTTGCGGGAAAACAAGCTTTAAGATATTATACAGATAAACATATAAAAATCTAACTATAAAGGAGATTTACACAAGCTTAAGATATGAATTCCTCCCCAAGTTTTGGAACATGCACCTCATATCTGCTTGAAAGGTAGCGTGCAAATTCGTTGCTTTTATTTTCTTCACCATGCACCACAAAGACTTTCTTCAAACCGACTATATTGCTTACAAGCTTCTGGAGCTGCGGCCTATCTGCATGTGCAGAGAGGTGGTATAGCTCAACTGGCATTTTTATCTCTATTTTTCTTCCATTTATTTCAATCTCCCTCTCCCCGTCTGCAAGCCTTCTGCCTGGTGTGCCCTCCGCCTGATATCCAACAAGTATAAGTTTGTTCCTCTCATCTCCTCCTAGCTTCTCTACATATTTCATTACAGGCCCGCCTGTCATCATGCCGCTAGTTGTGACTATGATGCCTGCCTCATCTTCATTTATCGCCCTGCTTCTGCTTTTCTTTGTGTCTATTATATGGAAGTTCTTGCTCTTGAATGGGTCGTCCTCGCTCATAAGTATCCTTTTTTGCAGCTCGTCTCTGCAGTATATGACATTATGCCTGTGTATGCGCATAGCCTTGTTTATCATACCGTCCACATATATGGGGACTTTCGGAAGGAGGCCAGACCTTATGTAATCATCGAGTACGAACAACACCTCTTCAGCCCTTCCAACCGCAAAGCTCGGTATTATTACCTTTCCCCCTTTCTGTATAGTCTCTTTGATGCTTTGCATCATTTTCCCTAGTTGCTCCCTTTCAGAAGGGAAAATGTCTTTGTCTCCACCGTAAGTGCTCTCAGTGATTAGAATGTCTCCATGCATATGCTCTATGTGGGCAGCATCGAGAAGCCTCGTCTTTCTGAGGTTTATGTCGCCAGTATAGATGAGCTTCTTCCCTTCTCCACCTATCTCTACCAATGCACTCCCAAGGATGTGGCCTGCAGGTATGAGCTTTATCTTTAAGTCTTTTATTTGGAACTCCTTGTGGTATTCTACGAGCTTGAAGCTTTTTTGCATCTTGGCAAGCCCCTCCTTAGTTATGTTGCTTGGGTTTGAGATTCTTATATAGTCGCTTATCAAGACATTTGAGAGTTCGAATGTTGGTTTAGTCGAATAAACAAAACCCTTCCAGCCTGTTGAGAAGACGTGGGGCACATAAGCCACATGATCCAAGTGGGCGTGTGTCACTATGATAGCGTCTATACTTTTGAACTCTTCATCGCCTATGATCGGGTACTCTTCCTTTTCCCCTAATTTCACACCACAATCCAATAGAATTCTAGTATTGCCACTCTCTACAAGAATGCAGCTGCGCCCCACTTCGTGTGCGGCGCCGTAGAATTTTAACTTCAATAAAACACCTTTAATTGCTTTCTATATCACTAACATTGTCAGCATTAGAACTGTTGGCATTGTCCGCCCCTTTGCTTTTTTTGTCTTTTATTATTGCCACATCCGCAAAGCTTATTTCCTGGGGTTTTGGAGCAACCCTTTTCTCCTTGCGCTTTTCTTTCTTCTTTCCAAGCAGGCCCCTTAGGTTATCATAAAGCTCATCAAGCTTTTTCTCTGATTCTTTTACAAGCTTCTCCTTTTCTTCTATCTTTTTGTTGAGCTCTTCTATATCTGTTGCGAGCATCTCAGCGCGCCTCTTGAGCCTTTTCTTTTTTATTGCTTTGTCAAGCTCTTCATTGACTTCATTTATCTTTCGTATAAGCTCTTTCTCAGCGTTGAGCGTAGAGGCCTCTGTTGCAATCTTGAATTCAAGTTTCTCCTTAAGTCTAAGCAGATAGCCTATCTTCTTGCCTTCGTCCTTCTCTGATTCAAGCAGTTTGATTATTGCAGACTGCTCCGCCTTCTTGAAGCCAAGCATCTTCCTAAGCTTCTTGAGCTCTTCTATTATGCTTAGCCTCTTCTTTCTTTCATCCTCTATGCTCCTTTTAACCTCTTCTACTTTTGGGTCTGCCTGCCTCTCTTTGTTTGCTTCGTTTGGAGCATGCTCCTGCTGGTTTTTAAGAGCGGAAGGCAATGTAACCTCTCCTTTTTTCTCCTCAACCTTGCCTGCACTTTCGCTAGGAGTACTTGCACCTTTTTCTTCTATGCTCAGGAAATCGCCTTTTCTAGTACTTTATTATAAACATCTAATAGCCTATCTGTTGCCTTAGGTATTGAAAATTCATTCGCCAAAGCAACAGTATTTCTCTTATATATGTCAGAATTATTTAAAACCTTTTCTATTTTTCTTGCACATGAAATATAGTCCCCTGGCTTGAATTTCTCTCCAGTTTTGCCGTCTTTTATAACCTCTTTAAGCGCAAGATAATCTGTGCCAACTACAGGCTTGCCGCACGCCATTGCCTCCAAAGCAACTATACCCTGCGTCTCGAAGGTAGAGGGCATGCAAAGCATGTCAGAGGCGGCATAGTATTTTGGAAGATCCCCATCTTCTACAAAGCCAACAAACTTTACGATATTTGATACGCCAAGCTTTTGGGCTAGGAGCTTATAGTGATCCATCGCAGGGCCGCGGCCCACTATAACATAGGATACGTCGCTCCTTTTCTTCGAGAGAACCTTTGCCGCTTTAAGCATAACTTCTATGCGCTTTTCCTTGCTTATGCGTCCAACGTAAAGCACAACATTCTGCTTGAGCTTCAATTTCTCTCTTACTTGCTCGCCATCTACATTTGGGTTGAATTTCTCTGTGTCTACGCTGTTTGGAACAATCTCTGTATTTGTGACCTTGTGCTTTCCAAGAATATTTTTTACTGTCTTGGTAGGCACTATTGTTACATTGCACTTTCTGTAGAAGAATGTCGTGTACTTCCAGAGGTACTTGCTTGTAAACTTTTTCAAAAACTTATTTTTTGGGTAATACTCCTCAAGCACTTTTTTGTTGTTTATGAATGTGTGGAAGGTACCAACTACTGGAAGCTTGATAAACCTGCCAATTGTAAGCGCCGTAAATCCCATAAAGAATGGCGTTTGAGCATGCAATATGTCTATCTTCTCCTTCTGGAGCTTTATTATAGTGTGGTATGGGAAGAATGCGAGCTTGTATTGTGGATAGGGCTTAAAGCTTATGCCTGGCATTATGAATACATGGCTATTTAAGTACCTCCTTTTTGAAGTTGCATCCCCGCTTGCAAAGATGTATACTTCATGGCCTTTCTTCTCAAGCCCCTTCTTGAAGTTCAGCATCGACGTTACTACTCCATCAACAGCTGGCAGGTATGTGTCTGAATAAAATGCTACCTTGATTTTCTCCATAAAACCAGATTCTCTACTAATACAAACAAAGTTGATAATATTTTTATTTCTTTCATCATTTCATTCAATTTCATTCAAAAAGAAGCGCCTCCCCACCTTTGCTTTTTATCTTTTCAATAGCCTTCTTTGAAAAGCCATCAGCTTTTACAATGACTGCCTTTTCCAGCGCGCCATCCCCAAGGACTTTGTAGCCTCTTAGCTCTATGCTAGGCTTCTCTTCTCCACTCTTGCTTGCTAGCTTGCTAATCTGGTCAAGGTCTATCTCTTTAAGCTCTCTCCTCTTAAACGGGTTGAAGCCTTTTTTGCCAATGCTTTCCTTTTCATATACTACTAGGTAAGTGTATTTGTGCTTTCTTCCTCCCCTTCCGACGCCTCCTCTGTCTCCAGCTCCTCTCCTGTTTTTGATATTGCCAGCACCCCAGCTTCTGGTGCCGTGGTATTTCCTGTTCTTCTTTTCATGCCTTACTACCATCAAATCATCTTTTCTATAAGCTCTTTTATTTCAGCGCCTCTATAACCCAAGGACCCGCCAACAGTGAAGCTCCTCTTTATGCTTTCATAGCCATGCCTTGGTGGCCTCATTCTGATAGGCAGCTTTATGCCCAGATCCTTAGGCTTTTTTGTGCATTTTACAAGAGCTTCTATATCCTGCTCGCTGAGCTTTACCCCCTTCCTCTCAAAGACCTTCTTGAGCGTCTCAGCATCTATCTCTCCATAAGTTATATAATCATTGCATTTTTGGATCATGCCAATGTTTGGTCTTGTCCCAGGTATAAGCGAGAGGTTGTTTACCCTTTTCAGGTTTAGCCTTTCGAGTGTCTCTGCTATACTATCCCTTACATTGACCCTTCCTCTGACTCTTATTGCAGCTATTAGTTTGTTTTCTAGCTCTTTTTTAGCCATAAAAAACACGCATTAAGATGAGTGTATATTATTTGCCCAAAAAGGTTTTTAACCTTTGCTAATCCTCTACTTGAATGACGCTATCAGCTGTCCACTGCTTTGCACGTAGAGTGTTGTTGACTGCTGCGCTGTGCTTCCAAATACAATTATACCATTTTGGGAAGACCATCCGTTGAATCTGTAGCCGCTTGGAGGCTGTGCATAAATGTTGTAGACAAGATTGTTGATCAATGTGACTTTTGTATTGTTTTGATATGGGATGCCGTTGAGGATTACATTTCCTGTGCCTGTATTCGTAAGTATTGTAATGTTGCTAAAAGGCATCTTGCTGTAGACTATAATATCGGAAGCGACTCCACTGGTATTGAGAAATGATGTACAACTAGCGCCGGTAGGGCATAAAGAGTAGGTAAGCTTGAAATTTGGATTTATCTGGGAGCCAACAGGGTATGTCTTGGGTATCTTGACTATGCATACAGCGGTGCCCATCTTTGGCAATGTGCTTGGCAGGCAGTTTCCAGGGTAAGAATAATTAAAGTAAGGCGAGTAGACCATAAAGGGAGTTTGCGAAAACTGCAGCGTAGCGCCAAGGTTGTTAACCACCATTATAGCAAAGACGCTCGATGTGGAGTTCGTATAAAATATTGATTGGGAGCAAACTAGTTCTGGGCTTATGTAGCATGCAGATGGGGAATACTCCTGCGGGTTTTTTATTGAGATGAGCAGGACTACGACAGAGATAAAAAGGGCCATGATCAAGAATGCCCATGCATACGTTGTCAAAAATTCCAAAGCGCTTTGGGCTTTCAAATCATTATCCACATTATCACTATAGTTGTACGATATTGATTCATACTTAAAATATAATTTATTTTGCATTTTTGGCTCTTTGCCTTGCCTTAATTATTAAGAAGTCAACTACCATTTCAATTTCATGGGCAGAGTAAGGCCTTACCATCCTTTTGTCAAGAATCTCTATCCTTGTTCCATACTTCTTGAAGAATTTTTTTATCTTTTCTTCCGCTTCGCTTGTATTGCCCCTGTCTACAAAAGTATAATAATGCACAATAGCCTTTTTCTTTGCCACTAAATATGCAGAGTCAAGGAAATGGTAAGACTCCTTCGGAAGGGGCATTACTATCCTGTCTGCAAAACCTTTATACTTCTTTGACAGAGTTTTTACATCTCCAAGCACAGCCTCAACATTCTTTACCTTGTTTAGCTCTATATTTTTCAGCATGTACTTGTATGCATATCTGTTCAGCTCTATTGCAACAACCTTTGCGGTAGGGGCTTTTTTTGCTATTTCTATCGCAAAAGGCCCGACTCCAGCAAACATTACCATTACATGCTCATTCTCCCTTACGAGGCTTGCTATCCTCTGCCTCTCATAGGCGAGCCTAGGGGAAAAGAATACTTTCCTTACATCAAATTCGAAGATCGAGCCATTCTCCTTGTAATGGGCCACATAATTCCTCTTGCCCAGAACATAGGCATACTCCCTCTTTCTGTACCTTCCTTTCACTGCGCTTTTTTTCCTTAGCACAGTCTCCACATTTTTGTTTAGCGAGAGGATGAGCTTGCCTATCTTCTTTGCTACCTTTGGCTCAGCGTCGATAATCGCTATATTGCCAAGCAGGTCGTAGCCCTTTGATGCAACGCCTTCGCCAAGTATCCTCTCCAGCTCAGCCTTGTAATCAATCCTTGCTACGCTTTTTTCAAATTTTGCCTCGCCAATAGCCCCAAACCTCTTTATTCCTTCATTGTTTTCTGCGCCATCCAAAATAGGAAAATATATAAATGATTTTCTACTAAATACCTTATAACCTTTGTTAAGCAATCTTTGCTTTAGAAGGTATTTTTTTGCCTTCTCTGCATTTCTTTTGTTGACAATTAAGCATTTCATAGTATATCTTTAAAAATTGAAGCTTAAAATATATAACGGGTTGGAAAGATGTATTTTGTCATAAGAGTTACATCAAGCCAAGAGAAGATTACAGTCGACATATTGGAGAACAAAGTCCTAAAGACAAATCTGCCCATCTACTCCATAGTGCATGTAGAAGGCATGCGCGGCTATTTAATAGTTGAAGCTGAAAGTGAGGTTGCGTGCAGAGAGCTGATAATGAACGAGCCACATGTGAAGGGGATGCTTCCCAAACCCCTAAGCGAGGCAGAGCTTAACGCAATGCTTGAGGTAAAAAGGAGCGCACAAGAAATAGGAGTAAACGACGTAGTTGAGTTCCTCTCCGGGCCATTCAAGGGGTACAAAGCAAAGGTCATAAAAGTGGATCAGTCGAAGGATGAAATAACAGTAGAGCTTATGGATGTTGCCGTTCCAATACCAGTTACCACAAAGTCAAATACGGCAAGAGTGATAGAGAAAGCTGGCTCTTGATGATTAGGTGTTTTTATGGCTGAAGTTGTAATTAACGGATTAATAGAAGGGGGCAAAGCCACCGGAGGTCCGCCTTTTGGTCCGGCTCTTGGGCCGCTCGGTGTTAATGTATCAAAGATAATTGAAGAGATAAACCAGAAGACAAAGGCTTTCGAAGGCATAAAGGTGCCGGTAAAGGTTGTTGTAGACCCATCTACTAAGAAATATACTGTAGAGGTTGGCTCGCCCCAGACAAGCGCGCTTATCCTTAAGGAGCTTGGCCTGCAGCGTGGAGCAAAGAGCAAGGAAGAGGTAGTTGGCAACATCACGCTAGAGCAGGTAAAGAAAATAGCAAAGGCAAAGGAAAGCATGCTTTATGGGAAGACTTTTGCTGAGAAAGTGAAGCAAGTCCTCGGCACGTGCAAAAGCATGAACATAACATGCGAAGGGAAGGACCCTAAAGAGATAATCGCAAAGATAAATTCTGGAGAAATAAAGCTTTAGCTAAGTGTTTGGATGCAACCTAGTCCTAGCCTTGAGGAGCTTTATGCTAGGCTTAGGAGCCATTTTGGCTTTTTAAACTGGTGGCCAGGCGAGACAAAAACAGAGATAATTGCAGGGGCTGTGCTTACCCAGAATACAGCATGGAGGAATGTGGAAAAGGCGATAAAAAACCTCAAAGAAAAGAAGCTTCTTTCGCTCGAAGCGCTTGCATCTGCAAGCACCGCTGAAATTGAAAAGGCGATAAAGCCAAGTGGATTTTACAGGCAGAAGGCTGAGAGGCTCAAAGGCTTGTTCAAATACATAAAAGAAAATTATGGCTCTCTAAACAAGTTTTTTTCGAAGGGCAAGGATGAGCTCAGGAATGAGCTGCTTAGCCTCAAGGGTATAGGCAGGGAGACTGCAGATTCTATAATACTGTATGCTGCTGAGAAGCCTACTTTTGTGATAGATACATACACAAGGAGGGTGATGCACAGGGTTTACATGCTGGATGAAAACATGGATTACGACAAGCTGAAGGCATACTTTGAGGAGAGGCTGGATAGAGACCTAAACCTCTACAAAGATTTCCACGCCCAGTTTGTGGAGCTTGCTAAGAGGCATTGCCGAAAAAAGCCAGAGTGCGCAGCATGCCCGCTGAATGATGTTTGCCGATATGCAGCAAAAAAGATAAAAAAAGAAAAGCCTAATGGCAAAGTGTGATTGGATGAATTTTAAAGAGTACATAGAGAAATACAGGGAAGGCATATATTCTACAATTTGCAGCTATGTGCCGTTAAAAGAGCCCAAGAGCTTCTACGAGATAGCAAGAGACTATATAGACAGGCAGGGTAGCTACAGGAGGCCTGGGCTTGTATTGCTGAGCGGCCAGCTCTTTGGAGCAAGCATCGATGAGCTTATGCTGCCAGCTGCTGCGCAGCAGCTTTCAGAGGACTGGATCCTAATGCAGGATGATTGTGAAGACGATTCTGATCTTAGGAGGGGAAAGCCAGCGATTCAAAAGCTCTACGGCTGGGTACACGCCATGAATGCTAGTAACCTCGGTCATATGGCAATGTGGAAGATGCTCCACGATTATACCCTAAAATATGGTCCAGAAAAGGGCAAGAGGCTATACAACAAATTCTATGACATGCTAGAGTACACTGTCGTGGGCCAGCATATAGAAAATGATTTTATTCATTACACAAAGAATCTCGCCAATGTAGACGAGAGCTTATATTATAGGATCGCAGACAGCAAGACGTGCTACTATACTGTATACGGGCCATTGCAGATAGGTGCTATCGTTGCGAATCAAAGCGACAGCATGCTTGAGAAGCTGAAAGAGATAGGCAAGGATGCGGGTATAGCCTTCCAGATAACAGACGACATCTTAGACATGATTGGGGATGAGAAGAAGTTCGGCAAGAAAAACTTCGGAGATCTTTACGAAGGAAAAGTGACATTAATCATACTCCACACGTACAAAAACGCAACAAAAGAGGAGAAGGAGAAGATAGATGCGATCTATGCCAAGGAAAGAAAGGACAAGACAAAAGAGGAGATAGATTTCCTTAGGGAGATGATAGAGAAGTATGATGGCATAGGCTATGCAAAAGAGGTAGCCAAAGAGTATGGCAAATCCGCAGAGGAAAAGGTCAAGGAATTGGACCCAGAGCTTCCAGAGAACGAGTACAAGAATATTCTATTGAGTGCAATAGAAGAGCTCTACATGCGCGAGAAGTAAATGCCAAACAGCAACATGCCTTCCCACCCAGAAGGGCAGTATTTCATATCGTGAGCAGGCTTAGCTTCCGAGTTCGGCATGGGATCGGGCGTTTCCCTGCTCCTATGGCCGTTTGGCAAATAAACTTATTGCACGAAAAGCTATAAATATATTTCTCTGGCGTTGTGGGCAAGTTTTAAGGAAACAAATGCTTTTATACTTAACTTGTCAAATAAATACGTGGTTCTATGATATTCGTGGACCAAATGAAGGAAGG
>JBAMLI010000021.1:0-11810 GCA_039793645.1 archaeon | reverse complement strand
TGGGTTCTTCTTGTATACTGGGAGGGGCCCGTCAGGAAAGATGCACATAGGCCACCCTTGTTTGCAATCAATGCCACAGTAAGAAAGTTTTACAATGGCAGGATTATTTTTAAATTTATTTAAAAATAGTAGGGTTATTTAGAAACATATAAAGTAAATGGCACAACAGTATACAGCGTCCCTATATTCTACCTGTAGTTAAACCTTTCTATTATGCTTGCAACAGTTTACTTGCTTAGAAAAGCCAATTCCATGCCAAAATGGGCTTTGAATTGATTATAGTATAGCCCTGAGAGGGGATTGAACCCTCGACCTCCTGTTTTCCTGACTTTCTTAAGCTTCTTATCGAAGCTTACAAGACAGGCGCTCTACCACTGAGCTACCAGGGCTTGTCTATTATTTATTTTTTGAAACATATATAAAAATATCTCTGGTTCTACGCTAGAAATCTAGGATTAGACCTTAAATTAAAATCGCCGCTAAATTCTATTAGACCCAGCTGAAATTAAACAACTATTGGCAGTTGCCTGTGGAATCAAAAGAATACCTCTGTCTTGCTCTTCCATTCTTTTTCTCGCTCTTCTTCGATCTCTTCTATCTTTCTTTTAACTTCGTGAATGAGAATATTGCATGACTCTTCATCTATGCCATGCTCTTTGCAAATCTCTTCTACTCGTTTCGTTTCCTTGCGTAGCAATTCATTCCTTGTATAAAATGGCGATTCGCTCTCCACGATGAAGCGTACTATCCCCTTGTAGTCTTCGATTTCTTTTTTTGATTTTTCCATGCTTGAAGATATCGCCAAAAGACTTTTTAAGTTTTAAAGGCTGTTCGCCAAAAATCGTAAGGCCTACTCTGCGCCCCATAGCCTCCAGAATTCACTTTCGAGCTTCTTTACATGCTCTAGATTCTCTATTACCTCTATGTGCTCTATGTTCTTGTGCATGCCTCTATATGTAAGATTGGCAGATCCAACTATCGCAGAGGCGTCTCCAACATAGAATTTTGAATGGACAAAGTCTTTTGGAATTTTAAGCTTTATGTTCCTTGGCTTTCTTCCAAAGAGTCTTATAGCAAAGACCGTTAGGAAAAACAAGCTTGCAAGCAAGATGGGCTCAAAATTTTTGCCAACAGCGGCGAGCGTGAAATATGAGATAAGAAGCAACACTGCCAAAACCAGGCTTAAGGATGGAAAGCTGCCTTTTTGGAGAAGCCTGGCGGCACCTTTCTCAGGAGAGGAAGAAATTATGTATATCTTCTTGCCCCTTGCATGCCTCAAAATAAACTTTGCATAATATTCATCGATATAGGGCGAGACTATAAGCACCCTTTTGCTCTCTTTTATAAGCCTTTCAACATACTTGTGCTGATCCATGATTATAAATCTGTGCTAAGCTTAAAGATGCTTGCTATTTGGCTAATGCTTCTACAAGCTCCTTATATCTTTTTATCATTTTTTCTTCGCTGAATGCATCGGCTATTTTTCTTGAGGCTTCTTTGGCTCTTTGATACATAATTTTATCTTCTTTCATACTTTTAATCTTCGTTGCAAGCTCTCTTTCATTCGTTGGGTCAAATCTCACTATATCTATGCCAAGCTTTTCAAACTCTTTTGGATAGGCTTTTTTTGAAAGCAGCATTGGTATTGAGTGGGCAGCACTCTCAAGCATTGTTATGCTGAACCCTTCCCAGAATGAAGGCAAGACATATAAGCTTGATATAGAATATGCAGCCTCCAGCTCATTGTCGCTTAAGCTGCCTGTAAATACTATTCTTGGATCGCCTTTTGCAAGCTTTATATAACTTTCAAGCGATGGCCCCTCCCCGATAAGGAGAAGCATCATTTCATTTTCATCTACGAGCTTGAAGGCTTTTATGAGCGTGCTTACATTTTTCTGCCTTTCAAACATTCTTCCCACATATAATACTACAAACTTCCCAGCCAAGCCATACCTGTCTGCAAACCTTTTTGCAGAGCTTTTTTCTTTCTTTGCCTTTGCTATGCCGTTTGGTATATAGTAAACATTTTTTGTATATCTTTTCATCTTTTCCTCCTGCTCCATGTTTAGCGCAACATTTGCATCGAAGAAGCTGAAGAATTTCCTTTTCATCGGCTCTATGCCTATTGGGAGCATGCCTGTGCCAAGCGAGAAAGGAAGGGAGTTCTTTGAGAGCATGCCCTTAAAAACATCACCAGAAAGATTGACATGGTCTATATATATTTTTTTGAATTTGAAATACTTGCTTGCAAATCTTAATACAGGAAAATCAGCGAGAGAGTTTGCAATTGCCACATCGGGCTTAGCGTGAGAAAAAACCTCAATAATCTCTTTTTTGGTTATTCCTATATTTATCATCCTACCTGCAAGAAAGTAGTAGCCTGCCCTCATGATCCAATTTTCAGAAAGCCCAGTGCGCATGGCCCCTGAGAGCTTCACCCTTTCTCTTTTTATAATGTAGCAGTTGCCTTCGCACTTCAAATATTGTGTTTCATATCCAAGATAAAAAGTCTTGAAAAACGCACCGAGCTTGCTGTGGAGCTGCGCCGCTACCCTCGCCTCTCCTCCAAATCTATTCATCTTTGAGCCCATATCCATTATTAGGATATTCATGCAATCTTTATTTTCATTCTATCCTTCCTTGCTCCTTCGTGTAGATTATGAGCTCAGGATGCTTCTTTGGCATTGGGTTGGCCCTTATTCCGTATAAGGCCTTGATCCCCTTCTGGAGCGCAAGTTCAACAAGCCTTTGGGTTATTATGCCATTGAGCACAACCCCGTAAATGTTGTTTGTCTGCTGTATTGTTGGAATAAGTTCTCTTATTGGTATGTCTTTGTTGTATATTATGTTGCCTGAGCTGTCATAGAGCCTTGCATTCAGCGTATTAGAAAGCTCGTCCAGCGCTTTTGCAAGCTGCGAGAGCACTATAGCCTTAAGCACCGGCTCCTTTGCTTGTGCTTGCGACCCTTGTTCTTGCATCTCCTTTTCCTCACCAAAGCTGAGCTTGTCTATTATTGCAGGCTCCTCCTCAAGCTCCCTGAGCATGGGCTCATTTTCGCTTGGTTTGCTCTCCATAGGCTCATGCTCCTCTTCCTGAGCCGGAGTCTGGCTTGGGGCTGATACATATTCCCTCTTGTAGTTATTCCTAGGCTGCTCCTGCCTCTGCTGCTGTGCCTGTTGGGCTTGCTGCGCCTGCTGCTTCTGCTTTGCAGATTCTAAGTACTGGCTAAGAGGAACCTTTGTCCTAAGCGCTTTTATAATTTCTTTTCTTGTAAGCTCCTCGACCTCTTTTCCATCAGGGGCTTTTGCAATGAAGTCTATCTCTGCAACTTTTGTCAATGATCTTATTATCATGTCGCCTCCTCTATCGCCATCTACAAATAAGGTTACTTCCTTCTCGCTGCATAGGTCTATTATGCTTCTTGGGATGTTGTTTATTGCACCGCCAAGCGCCACAACATTTGTTATGTCGTTCCTGAGCAGATTTAGCACATCTGCCCTGCCTTCAACTATTATAATCTCGCTGCTCTTCGCGACATCTGGACCTGCAGGCAGATTATCAGGCCCATAGCTTGTGATCTCGCTTGTCTTCACCTCGCTTTGCACAAGCTCTGCAAGCTCTTTGCTATCTGGTATCTCGGTTGTTAGCAATTGCTTGACAAGCTCCTTTGCCCTTTCGAGGAGTCTTCTCCTCTTTTCAGCGCGTGTATCCTCTACCTTTGTTATCTTGAACTGTGCCTCATAAGGGCCAACCCTGTCAACCGACTCTATTGCAGCTGCAAGTATGCATGTCTCAACCCTGTCTAGAGATGCTGGAAGATAGATCTTTCCGTATGTCTTGCTTCCTGATTGCGAAAGCTCGATCTCTATCCTTCCGATCTTACCGTTTTTTTGCAGCTCCCTCAAATCGAGGTCGTCTCCAAGCAGGCCTTCGGTCTGCCCGAAAACTGCACCGATTATGTCTGGCTTGTCTACAAGGCCTTCTATGCTAAACGTCCCTTCAATCAAATATTTTACCATATCAAGGTATGTTTTGGCCATATTCTCACCTTCTGCTTTCTTCAAATTCTTTTATGGGCCTTAATATGCCCTCTATGCAGTTTACGCCAAGGATTTTAAGGAGTTTCTCCCCCGTCGATTCGTCTATCAATGCGTTTGGATACCTTGCTCTTATCAATGCGATTGCACTTTCTTTCTTCTCCTTGCCCCTCCTGTCAGAGTCCATCGCTATTATAACTCTCATGCCTTCCATGTCCAAATGATTGTAGAGCAGCTTGTCGTACGTCACTGCGTTGATGGGCTTTTCCTCGATCCTTCCTTTGCTGCTAAGGTACTCTACAACGTTGCTGAGCTTTTCTATGTCGTGCTGCCCTTCAACTACCACTATTGTATTCTTTTCCTGCATGCTCCTTATTATCTCTTCGATTTTTTCTGCTTCTTTGCTTTTTTTCAATTCAGACACGCAAATCAACGCTGCATAGAATTAGCTGCAAGTCAATTATGCCTGCCTACCTTTAGTTATACGCATCTGCGCGAAAAAGGTTAAGCATGAATAAAGCATAATCAAACCTGCAACTAATTTATAATTATAATTCAAAGCAAAACTTAATATATATTTCTTATTTTCGCCTTCTTGGCATTAAAAAGGTATGCGGCACTAGTAGGCTTTCTTTCCGGTTGCTTTTCCAGCAATCTGATAGATATTTAAAATTCAGCGCCCATAAAATATCAATGAACAGATATGTAAAAGGCGCCAGGGGAGAAAGAGAACTCCTTTCAAAGTTCGCAGAGCTTGGCTTTTCTGTGATGAGGAGCGCAGGCAGCGGCGTGAATTCAATAAGCCCAGACATCATTGCTGTAAAGTCTGGGAGGGGCTTTGCTTTTGAATGCAAGGCTTGGGAGAGCAGCGTCGCTATAGAACCTGAAAAATACAATGTGCTAAAAGGTTGGGAGGCAAATACAGGCTTCAAAACATTTATTGCATGGCGCATGAATGGGAAGGGCTGGTTCTTCATACCAATCTCAAAACTGCGCCAGACAGAGAAGAGCTACAGGATAAGCAAAAAAGAGGCTTTTGAAAATGGGCTCAGTTTTGAGCGGCTTCTCTCGATTGAAGAGAATGCCACTATTCAGTCCCAAAACAAATGATTTTTAAAGATTCTTTGCAATAACCTTATGCCTTTTTTAGTGGGGTGATGTTTGTGGGTGGTAGGGGGTATAGTCTATATGACATAGAGCAATTCATCAGGGAAGCAGGAGCTGAGAAAGTGACTGAAGACGCTGTCCTGGATTTGGAGAAAGAGCTTGAAAGACTTACAGAAAAAATAGCAGAAAGGGCACTCAAGTACGCGAGGCATGCAGGAAGGAAGAAGCTCATAAAAGGCTCTGATGTAATGCTCTTGAAAAAGGAGCATTGACGCCTTTTGTTATTTATACTTTTCCTGAGGAATATTTGCATGGAAAATATAATACCATTAGTTTACAGGATAAAGGTGTATCCAAACAGCGAAGCAAAAAGGTTCGATGGAAGCGTAGAGATTGATGTAGACATTGAAAAGCCAGCAAATGAAATAACGCTAAACGCAAAAGAGCTTGAAATAAAGGGTGCAAGCATAGCATCAAAGGGCTTTGCTGGCAATGCCAAGGTAAGCGTTGACGCCAAGAAGCAGGAGCTTAGGCTTGCATTTGGCAAGAGGATAAGTGGCAGGGCAACAATAAAGATCGATTACCAGGGAGTGCACAACGAGAAACTGTATGGATTTTACCTCTCTACATACAAATCAAACGGCAAGGAGGAAAAGATTCTTACTACCCAGTTTGAATCGTCTGATGCACGAGCTGCATTTCCATGCTTTGACAACCCAAGTATGAAGGCCGTATTTGAGATAACGCTTGTCATAGACAAAGACCTCGACGCAATATCAAACATGCCTGTCAAAAAGATAGTGCCCCTTGGCAAGAAAAAGGAAGTCTCTTTCCTTCCAACCCCAAAGATGTCAACATATCTTGTATATATGGGCGTCGGGAAGTTTGACTACCTTGCTGGCAGGGTAGGCAAAACAAGGATAAGGGTTGTTACGAGGCCTGGGCAGAAGGAGTATGCAAAAATACCTCTTTTGTATGCTAAGCAATTCATCTCTTTTTACGAAAAATATTTTGGTATAGCCTATCCATTGCCAAAGCTTGACCTGATAGCAATTCCAGATTTCAGCGCAGGCGCGATGGAAAACTGGGGTGCAATAACATTTAGGGAGATAGACCTGCTTGTGGATCCAAAGAAGATCTCTGCCAGAGCAAGAAGGCAGGTCGCAGACACTATAGCACACGAGCTTGCACACCAGTGGTTCGGCGACCTTGTGACAATGAAATGGTGGGATGACCTCTGGCTCAACGAGAGCTTTGCAACATACATGAGCATGAAAGCAGTAAACAGCACATATCCGAACTGGCGTGTTGACCTAGACTATTTGGTTGATACAGTCTCCTCTGCAATGTCTGCAGACCAGCTGGAATCTACACACCCTATTAATGTCAAGGTAAACACTCCTGAAGAGATTGAGGGCATATTCGACAGCATAAGCTACAACAAAGGAGGCTCTGTGCTGAGAATGCTCGAGGACTATTTGGGCAGCGAGACATTCAGGAAGGGCCTCCACAGGTACTTGAAGAAGCATGCATATTCAAATGCCACCAAATTCGACCTGTGGAATGCGCTCGACGAGCAGGCAAGAAGCGAAGGCAAAAGGCTAAACGTGAGCATGGTTGCAAAGGCTTGGATTGACAAGAAAGGCTTCCCATTGATCAAGCTTTCAGAAGGGGGGAATATGCTTAAGCAAGAGAGGTTTACTATTCTTGGAAAGAGCAAGAATGGCGTGTGGCCTGTGCCCATAACCTATATATCAAGTAGTGGAAGCAAAGCAAAGACAGGCAAGATAATGATGACAAGGAAGGCTATGTTACTTAAAGAAAAATTTGACTGGATAAAGCTCAATTACGGGCAGATGGGCTTCTACAGGTCTGCATATCCCAGCGAGAACCTCGAGCTTTTGGGCTCAGCTATAAAATCCGGCTTGCTTGGAGACGTAGAGGCGTGGGGCATAGAGGGCGATTTGTATGCGATGCTCATCGGAAGAAGGATAAGCCTGAATTATTATCTTGATTTCGTTTCAAATTACCTCTTCGATTCAAGCTATCCGCTAAATATGCAACTTCGCGCCCACCTTCTGGGCCTTTATTTCATTACCTACGGCATGGGGCAGAATGAAGATGTAAGGAAAGTCGCAACCCAGTTCTTGAAGAGGAGCTTAGAGAAGATAGGCATGAGCCCAAGGAAAGGTGAAGACGAAAGGGTAGCTATATTCAGGAGCTCTGCCATAAGCGGACTGGGCATGATGGGCGATGGGGAGATTGTCAAATTCGCAATGAAGAATCTAGACAAGGCTCTTTTTGGCGAGATGGACCCAAACATAAGAAACGCAATATACTTTGCAGCGGCATCAAATGGCGATGATAAGGTGTTCGAAAAGATGCGGGAAGCCTACTTAAATGAGGAGTTTCCGGAAAAGAAGATATACCTGCTCGCTTCTTTGCCACTATTCAGGAAGCAGAATCTCATAAAGAGGGCCTTGAATATGACTTTCTCAAATAACATAAAGCTCCAGGACTCATACTTAATACCATACAACATGTCTTCAAATCCTGCTGCAAAAGAGATGCTTCTCAAATGGATAGAGAGCAATTGGAAACTTATCAAAAAGCAGTTCAGGCCAGGTACGCACATGCTGGGCAGGTTTGTAGAAAGCCTCTCAACGCAAACAGGCGAAGAGAAGCTCAACGAGATAAAGAGGTTTTTCACAAGCAGGGAAAACTTCGACCCATCTATAAAGAAGAGCCTAAGAGAGACTCTTGAGAAGATAGAGATAAACACGAAGTTTCTAGAATCCCTCTAGCTATATGCTGCGCGATATCCTGGCAAGCCTGTGGCCTTTTGCCTTGAGCTCTATCTCATAGAACATTCCAAATGCAAGCCTGCAGACATTGAAGTGCCTGTCCATGAGCCTTTTCTCGAGTTCATCGAGCATGGCTACAGCGTCTTCAGGCCTGGCAAGATCTGCAAATAGGTGTGCAAAAGGATTTAGGACAAGTGTATTTATCTTGAGTTGTGAAGCAATTGATTGTATTTCATTTACAGCCCTGTCGATTGTATCGATTCTATTTTCTGCGTCTTTCTTTTCAAAACTTATAAATAGAAGAAGGGATTCGCCGCATTCTATTGGTCTGGGCTCTTCGATGAGCGATGACCTGCCATGCTCTGTAGGCTTAGCCTTAAAGTATTCAACGTGCCAAGCCATGAACCTCATAGCACCACCCCGCTTGCAAAAAGCCTCGGCTGCTTCTGCCTTATCAAGAAGAAAGTGTCTCCTTTTGCAAAAGGGACAGGCTTGTCGAGCTTTATCTCAACCATATCGTTGCTTGTGCTCTTGATGGTGCAAGAAGTGTATGAAAAGTTTATTGCAAATCCATATACATTCCCCTCCTTCAAATCTTCCTTCACAATACTTGACACCTTCATCTTTGCCTTCAGCTCTTGCATTGGGGCTATGTGTTCGCTTGCAAGTATGTCGCCTTTTTCTATCTCATCGGCCTCAACCCCTTTTACCGCTAAGCCCACCCTAGTGTAGAGCGGGGCAAGCTCTATGTCCCTGTCCTGGCTTTGTATGGATCTGACAAGCGCCTTTTTCCCGTTTGGCGCAAAAAGCGTATCATGCACAGCAACGCTTCCACTTGTTACAATGCCAAGCACAACGCTTCCTACACCCTTCACTACAAAAGACTTATCCACATCAATACGCTTTAATCTGCTCTCCGCAAGCTCCTTGTTGGGCCTGAACTCAACTATCTTGTCAAGCATCTCTTCCTTGCGGTACATCTGGTATGTATTTATCCCAGCGCTCTCAGCCAGTTTGCCTATCTCATTCTCATCTGTAAACAGCACCCTCTTTCCAATAAGTCCAGATGCGACAAGCGCCTCTCCAAAATACTTGTCTATATTTGATGTGCTCAGTACAATTTGGCTTGCCATAAGGAGGGACTGGGCAAGACCATAAGGCTTCTCATCTATGTTTGATGGGGCCAAAGCAACGACAACATCTTCATTGTATACTCTGTTGTAGAATGTTATGCTGTTTTCTGAACCTTTCTTGCCTATGAAGCTGGCAAGGCTTTTGTCAAGAGGTACAGCAACTACAAAGTGCATGATATATTTTTTGAAATAATGCTTATAAACCCGCATCCTAGAATGTAATCTTTAGCCTCTTAACACACAAGCTTTTTATTGTTTGCATGCAAAAATGGCTTTATGGAAGAGGTTGTGCTTGTTGATGAAAAAGACAGGCAAATAGGAACAATGGAAAAGATGCAGGCCCATATGAATGGAGGCAAGCTCCATAGAGCAATCTCTATCTTTGTGTTCAACAAGAAGGGGGAGCTTATGCTCCAGCAGAGGGCCTTCACAAAATACCATTCGAAAGGCAAATGGAGCAATACTGTATGCACACATCCAAGGCCTGGAGAAAGCGTAGATGACGCAGCTCATAGAAGGCTAAAAGAAGAGATGGGTTTTGACTGCCCGCTAAAGGAAGAATTCAGCTTCATTTACAAGGCAGATGTCGGAGAAGGTCTTACAGAATATGAGTTTGACCATGTTTTCTTTGGAGAATTCGACGGCGAGCCAAAGCTTAATCCAGAAGAAGCAGCAAGCTACAAATGGGCCAAGCTTGAAGATGTTGCCAATGATATTAAAAAGAATCCTGATCTATATACGCCTTGGTTCAGGATAATTTTTGATAGGGTAATGAAGGAGAGGGGCAAGAAAGGAAAAGGGAGTAAATAGCTATTTAGCTATTTTTTTGGCAATTTCCATAAACTCTTTTTCTATTTCTTTGTCCTCTAGTATAGGCACCTTTCCCTGATCAGAGAGCTCTGCAATCTTGCTTATATTTTTGACCGTTCCAAGTATCTCGCATTTCAGTGCTTCAGCAACCTCTTTTGCTCCTTTGGGTTCGCCTTCTGACATATTCTCAACAACGCCGAGGAGTGCAATGTTGAATTTTTTGATCATAATTCCAGATCTTATGGCATTTACCGCTGCAATGTGCTGCGGGGTTGTAACTATAATAAATCCTGTAAGCTCAAGCAGCTGCATTATTGAGAGAGGAGCATCGCTTGTCCCTGGCGGTAGGTCTATTATCAGATAGTCAAGCTCGCCCCATTCTGTGTTCTTGAGAAAATCTCCTATCATTTTTGCTATGAGAGGGCCACGCCATATTATAGGCTTTGAGGAATCATCAACAAGCATTGCTGTAGAAAGGACCTTCACGCCGTTGTGCTCATAGGGTTTCAGCGGATATTCTTCTATCCTATGGTTTATACCTAAGAAGAATGTCACATTCGGGCAGTCTATATCAGCATCAAGCAGGCCTACTTTGTAGCCAAGCTTGCTAAGGGCATATGCCAGGTTTATTGCAATTGTTGTCTTTCCAACACCACCTTTCGCGCTATATACTCCTATCCTGTGCTTGACCTTAAGGAGCTTATTGTTGACTATGTCCTTCTCCCTTACCACATTAAAGAGAGAAGGATGCACGTCTGCTTTTGTTTTTACAACATCCTCTGGCTTATAAGATTCCATATAACTCACTTATATTTGCTTAAAAGAGTTTATAATCCTTACTTGGGAAAGGCAAAAATAAGTAAAATTTATAATAAACAAAACAGAAAAAAACTTTATAAAGCAGAAAAAAGAAAAAATTAATGACGATTATGAGCGAAGAAAATGGCCTGACAAAGCTCATGGAAATTTTTCCAAAAGGTTATCTAGAATATTTAGCCTTACTCAATGCAGCTAAGGAAAGCAAGGAGACTGGCGAGTTGGTATATCTCGAAGGCATAAAGCTTTTAACTTATATAATAGCCGCAGACAAAATTGAACTTATTACAAACATACCGCTGGCTTTTGATTACACAAAGCATGTTGTGATATATATTAAAAATGATGACAGTGCCAAAGAACTTTTGAAAAAGATCGATGAGGCGAGGGCTGTGAATGAAGAAGTAGTTTTCTATGGATCTGGCAGAGTTGAAAATATGGATGAGCTTGCTTTTAACGCATATGATGATTGGTGGTTTGAAGTTATGTTCAAATCGATGCCTAGATCGCAGAAAAGAATTGACGATTTCAATATTGATGAGTATGCAAGCTTGAAGAGGATGTGAAGAGGATTAGATGGAAGACGAAAGAAATAAAATACGTGGATATCTTATAGAATCAGGCAATAAGCAGATAGGAGATATAAATTTTAGGAAGACTGACATTACTCTTCTTTTTCCTTTAAAGAGGCAGATGCACTTTGAGGATATAACCACAAATTTTAAGATATTTGCAGAGAGCCTCGTTGAAAGCAAGGCAGTGCTCAAAGGCAAAAAACCAAAAAGCGAAAAAGGGACAGAGATACCAATTTTGTTTTCTAGCAATGATAAAGACATTCTCTCAGTTATAAATAAATACGAGTTCGAAAATGTAGACACATACATGAAAGCAGGCAAAATATATCGCCTAGATAAGGTTAGGCAAGCAGACTTCGAGGATCATGATAGCAAAGTTGTGTACAAACTTGTAAAAGCGTATTTTGAAGGAGAAGATGGCCACAAGTTTATATTCCATGTTGTTTTTAAAAACAATGAGAATGAAAATCCCTACATAGACAGGATTTACAGCTTTTTCTCTTCGATGGAAAATTTCAAGATAATAC
>JBAMLI010000020.1:0-1490 GCA_039793645.1 archaeon | reverse complement strand
TGATACACTACCCTCACCGTTTTGCTTAAATATGGCTTTATGTCCATATCAAAATGATCATAAAGCTCCTTATCTTTTATGAAATATGCATTGTAACCGCCGAGCACCAGTATTCCCTCCTCGCCCCACAGCCTGAATTTCATTACCTCCTTTGCATCCCTGCAGTCAAAATAATTCAGATCATACTCCATCCGATAAAAATCACCGTTTATCAGCCTGTAGATCCTTTTATTTTCACCCCTGACCAGCCAGACCTCAACGCTCGGCTCATTGAAATGCACCTCAGCCCTTATTTCTGCGAGTATATCCGTCCTCATCCTCCCCATTATCCTGATTAGCCTGACATCCCCCTCCCTTACGGCTATCAGGTCAAAATATCTTGCAAGGTCGTGTGTATCATGCTTTTCAGTTCTCTGGGTGTTCAGTGTCTCAACAATGTAACCCTGCTCAAGGAGCGGGTAAATATACCTGATGTAGTCCCTGAACCCAACCATGGTTAAAGTAATACTTTGCCTGTATTTAAGGTTTTCCACCAAAATACCATCCCACCCGCAAAATTTTTCTTACTGCTCTGCATATATTTAGACCATGAATAAAATTGAAAATATAGATAGATGTCCATTATGTGGTTCTACAAATATTTTTCTGAATGACCGGGGGGAGCTTGTCTGTGGCAACTGCGGTCATGTAATAGAGGAAAACTACATTGACAACGGCAGGTACTGGACTGCATACAGTCAGGAAGAGATTGAAAAGAAGGATAGTTCGGGTGCTCCTTATACATACATGCTCCATGACAAAGGTCTGCACACGGAAATCAGCCCGCAGAACACTGATTTTGACAACAAACCAATAACGACCACGCAAAAAATACGCATGCACAGGCTGAGGAAACTGAACAAAAGGGAGATTGTACACGGCAAATACAGCCTGATATATTCCCTGAAGGAAATAGGAAGAATGGCATCCGTTCTTAACTCACCGGAGATCATAATGAACGAGGCAGCAAGCATATGCCACAGGATATACAGGAGCGGCACGACCAAGGGCAGAAAATTTACCATAATATCCGCAGTGTGCATATACCTCGCATACAGAAAGAGCGGCATACCGATAGACATAAGGCAGGTATACGAGGTCTCAGAAGCAGAATCGCTCCAGCAGGTAAGGAAGGCGGTAAATTTCTACAGAAAATACCTCGGCCTGAGTTCAAGCATATTCTCACTCGATGATTACCTGAACTATTTCATGAAGAAGTTAAATCCGCCGAACAGTGTCAGGGAGGATGCCCTCAGCCTGACAAAGATGGTAAAGGCATCTGGCATACACAGACCGGAGCACATAGAAAAGACCATTGCAGCCACCATACTCTACCTCTCATTCCTGAAAAATAACATACATTACAGGCAGATGGACTTCGCAGACATATGCGGCATAAGCGAGATATCACTCAGAGCTGTTGCCAAATACCTGCAGCAGAATTTCAATAT
>JBAMLI010000019.1:0-1508 GCA_039793645.1 archaeon | reverse complement strand
GGGAAGAAGAGGAGAAAAAGCAGCGGATAAGCCATTTAAACGAGCAGATAGCAAGAAAGAAAGAGTATATAGGAAGTCTATTCTTGCAGTACTACGGCAAGAGAATAAAGATAGTGATAAGACAAGTTTGAACAGTAATTATATATTTGTTGTTTTTATTATTTACTGACGGGCTGAATGCATGAATGAATTTGATGGATTTGTCGATGAGATAAGGGATCTTGGCGGCATCGCCTTCATAAAATTAAATACACCAACGGGCTATAGGCAAGTCACAATAAACAAGAAGAGCACAAGCAAAGAAATCCTCGATGTGCTAGAGAAGCTTACAAGGCAATCCTGCATACGCGTCTTTGGGAGCGAAAAGCCAGATCCAACAACACCAGGAAGAATGGAAATTGTGCCCTCTTCGATAGAGATAATAAGTATAGCAAAGGAGCCTCTGCCACTTGATCCATCGGGCAAGACGCCAGCGCTTCTTGACACAAGGCTCGATTGGCGTTCGCTTGATTTGAGGAGCAAGAGGAATAGGGACATATTCAAAATAGAATCGAAGCTCATGCATGGCATGTCCGAATATTTCTTGAAAAATGAGTTTGTTCAGGTATTTACCCCGAGCCTTATGGGTGCGCCTGCGGAGAGCGGCTCAGAGGTATTCCCTGTGGTTTATTACGACAAGACGGCGTACCTCAGGCAGGACCCTCAATTGCACAGGGAACTTTCTATATTAGGGGGAATAAACAAGCTCTTCGAGATAGGCCCGAGCTGGCGCGCAGAGGCAAGCCACACGGTAAGGCATTTGAGTGAGCACAGGACTTGCGCAGCAGAGATAGGCTACATAAGAGACGAGAACGATGTCATTAAGCTTGAGATAGAGATGATAAGGTATGCATTCGAGTTCGTAAAGAGGTCTTGCAAGGAGGAGCTCGAGGCGCTTGGCATAGAGCTTGAGGTGCCTTCGCCAGATCCCATTGTTTTGAAGTTCCCAGAGGTTTATGACATAATAGAGAGCATGGGAGGAAAAGTAAAGAGGGGCGAAGATTACGATAAGACAGGGGAGGATCTTCTTGGAAAGTACGTAAAGGAAAAGTACAAGACAGACTTCTTCTTTGTAGACAAGTTCCCTTTTGCTGTTAAGCCTTTCTATGTGATGAGGTTCGATGACGAGCCGGAGTGGGCAAGGAGCGTAGACTTTATATACAAAGGGATGGAGATGAGCTCAGGCGGCCAGAGGGAGCACAGATATAGCAAGCTCGTTGAGCAGATAAAGGAGAAGAGGATGAGCTTGTCTAATCTTGAGTGGTTCGTAAAGTTCTTCGAATACGGAGCCCCTACGATGGGTGGCTTCTCCATAGGCATAGAAAGAATGGTAATGAAGATGCTGAATCTCGAAAACGTAAGAGAGGCTGCACTCTTCCCAAGAGATCCGGAGAGGCTTCTGCCTTGATTCTTGATTAGCTTGCTGTTATGTTTGCAGAAGCGTGCGCACCCTCATTTCCTACAACAAC
>JBAMLI010000018.1:0-1520 GCA_039793645.1 archaeon | reverse complement strand
ATTTAAAGGGTCTCTTTTTAATTAAGCCTAAGGTTTATTATGATGAGAGGGGCTTTTTCATGGAGACATACACAAAAAAGGATTTCGAAGAGCATGGCATAAGTGACAATTTTGTTCAGGATAATCATTCATTCTCAATAAAGAATACCCTGAGGGGTTTGCATTTCCAGAAAAGGCCATATGCGCAGTCAAAATTGGTTAGATGCATATCAGGGGAAATAATGGATGTTGCAGTGGATTTAAGAAAAAATTCAGTAACCTTCGGCAAGTTTGCCAAGGTAATACTATCAAGCGAGAACAAGGACATGCTCTATATTCCGGAGGGATTTGCGCACGGGTTTCTCGTGCTAAGTGATTATGCAGAGGTAATTTACAAGGTGAACAATTTCTATAGCAAAGAGGCGGATTCTGGAATAATATGGAACGATCCCGATATTGGAATAGACTGGCCAATAGAGAACCCAATTATATCGCAAAAAGATAAAAGTTTACCAAGGCTAAGGGATATTATTGATAAACTGGAGTGGTAAGGATGAGGATACTTGTTACAGGTGGTGCAGGATTCATAGGAACAAACTGCATGATTTATTTTAAAGGGAAAGGTCATGAAATAATCAATGTGGATAAGCTTGGCACAGGATCTGTAAAAAAGAATCTTAAAGTTGTGGAAAATAAATTTTTTAAGATTGATATTTCAAAGAGATTTCCCGAGGATATTCTTGAGGGTGTTGATCTCATGGTGAACTTTGCATCAGAAAGCCATGTGGACAGGAGCATTAAGGATCCCTTATTCTTTTACAAAAATAACACAGGTCTCATAATGAATATACTTGAAGCATTGAGGAAATATTCAGGGAACATAAGAATGGTTCACATATCCACGGACGAGGTCTATGGGGATATACTTGAGGGATCTTTCAGTGAGGATGCAACTCTGAGACCATCAAATCCATATTCAGCAAGCAAGGTTTCACAGGATGCATTTGTTCTTGCATATTCAAGGACCTATGGCCTTAACATATCAATAACAAGGTGCACAAACAACTATGGCCCTTATCAGCTTCCTGAGAAGCTCATACCTAAAACAATAATAAGATCCTTAAAAGATATGAAGATACCCATTTACGGTAATGGTGAGCAGGTGAGGGACTGGCTCTATGTTGAGGATCATTGTAAGGCAATTGAAATAGTTTCAAAGCTTGGAAAAAAGGGGGAGATTTACAATGTTTCTGCCGGTAATGAGAGAAAAAACATAGAAGTGGTGAAAAAAATACTAAGGATAATGAATAAGCCAGAGGACCTGATTGAATTTGTTGAAGACAGGCCTGGCCATGATGTAAGGTACAGCCTTGACAGCACGAAATTAAGAAATCTTGGATGGAAACCTGAAACATCCTTTGAAGAAGGATTAGAAAGAACAGTTAAATGGTACATAGAAAATAAAAGCTGGTGGAAAAATCTTGTAAAATATATATGAGTGATTTAAAATGGAAAGAACATTGATAATAGGGGGCTCAGGT
>JBAMLI010000017.1:0-12549 GCA_039793645.1 archaeon | reverse complement strand
TGCTCTGGCCGGGATTTGAACCCGGGTTACAGACTCGAGAGGCCTGTGTCCTTGACCGGACTAGACGACCAGAGCCACTATTAATTTTGAACAAGAAGATTAAAAATGCTTTTACATTTGAAAGATAAAAACTTATAGCTTAACATGCAAAATAGTCTTGATTTGATGCTCTGCGAGAAATATGCTCCTTATACATTGAATGCAGTTGCAGGGAACAGCCAGGCTATAGCTAGGCTTTCGCAGTTTGCAATAAACATACAAAGAGGCATAGCTGAAAAGCCCCTTCTTTTATATGGGCCTCCAGGCACAGGCAAAACTGCAGCTGCGCATGCTCTCGCTTATTCTAATGGATTTGAACTTATAGAACTCAATGCCAGTGATTATAGAAATAGAGAAAAGCTTGAGAAAATGCTGCTTCCAGCAAGCACCTCGATGGGGATATTCAAGGCTAAATTCCTGATATTGCTTGATGAGATAGATGAATTATCTTCAAAGTTTGATGCAGGCGCTGAAAGTGCAATAACAGAGCTTCTTCAAATATCCAAACACCCCATAATCTTCATAGCAAACGACTATTGGGACAGGAAGATTGCATTCCTTAGAGGCAAGGTTGAGCCGGTGCAATTCAAAAGGCTTAGCCCAAGCGAGGTCTTTGCCGTATTGAAAAAGATAGCAGAGAAAGAAAAAGCAAATGTAAGCGACGAAGTGCTCAATGAACTTGCAAACAGGAGCAATGGCGATCTTAGAGGTGCTATAAATGATTTGGAATTTGTGATGGCTGGGGAGCCCATACTCATTGAAAACCTAGGCATTAGAGACAGGGAGATGGAGATATTTGGCGTTTTGGATAAGATCTTCCTTTCAAGGAGCTTAGACCAAGCAAAAAAGGCTATAAACAGCTCAGACACAGAGACAGATATGCTGATAAACTGGGTAGATGAAAACATACCAAACAGGTATAAATCAAAAGAAAGCATAAGCAAAGCCTATTATTATGTTTCAAGATCGAGCTTTTTTGAGGAGAAGGCTGGAAGGACAAGCTACTATGGCTATTTAAGGTATAGCAAAGAGCTGCTTGCTGGAGTAGCATTGGCTAACGATGGAAATGTAAGCTTGATAAAGAACTATGCATTCCCAGCAAGGGTAAAGTTTATGAGTTTGACAAAAAAGGAGAGGGAAGCAAAAACAATAATAGCACAAAAGCTTATCTATACTCTTCATTCGCACAAAAGGTATATAATGAGTGAATACTTCCCTATGCTGAGGATTATGATAGAGAGAGGTTTGAAGGAATATGGCGAAGAGAAAGTATTTGATTTCTTTGAAAGCGAGTATAGGCTAAGCCATGAAGAGGTGAAGGCCATAAAAGAAAGCAAGTTTTAGCCTTTAGCCCTTTTCTTCCTCAAGCACTTTGAGCACATCGTTGATTGAAGGGAACGGCTCATCTATCAAAGCATTCTTCTGCTCTGCTATGTCAAGATCCTCGTATGTGCTCGCTTCCTTTTTGTAGAATAAGCCTATTGGGAACTTATTATTATCTAGATCAAACTCCAAAGCCTTCTCCATTGCTTTTTGAAAATTGCTTGGATCATGCCCAGCCTCTTCAAGCTTATAAATCCTTTTCCTGAACCAATCATATGTGTTGAGCTCATTGAAACTTACGCATGGGCTCTGCACATCTATAAGGGCAAAGCCTTTGTGCTTGATCCCATTTTCTATAAGCATTGCCAAATGGTTGGGCTCTCCTGAAAAACCTCTAGCAACATATGTAGCGCCTGCAGCCAAAGCAAGGGATATTGGATTTATGGGCCTTTCAATAACTCCATAAGGGCTTGTCTTTGTTTTGTGGCCCATTAGGCTAGTTGGAGAAGCTTGCCCAGTTGTAAGGCCGTATATCTCATTATCCATTACGATATAGGTTATATCTACATTCCTCCTTATTGCGTGTATCAAATGGTTTAAGCCTATCCCATAGCCATCTCCATCGCCGCCAGCACCTATTACTGTCAATTTTTTGTTTGCAAACTTTACCCCTTCTGCTATTGGAAGAAGCCTTCCATGTATACCATGTATCCCATAGGTCTTAAGGTCATGTGGAATGCTAGAGCTGCATCCTATTCCAGAAACAACTACAGTATTGTCTGGATCTAATTGAAGGTCTGCCATTGCTTTTGTAAGAGCTGCAAGAACACCATAATCGCCGCATCCTGGACAAAATATAGGCTTTATATTTGATCTATAATCATTTTGCGTGACCATTCAAACACCCCTATAATACTTTTCCACTCCATCAGCTATTTCCTTGCTTGTTATTGCCTCACCATCGTATCTAAGCACTTTATCCTTTATTATTATACCAGTATTCATTGCTATGAGCTTTGCCAATTGGCCAGTTGCATTGCACTCAACATCAACAAGCCTCTTTCCCTCAAGGATTTTCTTTATCTTCTCACCATCCATTGGGTGGAGGTAAGAGAATGCAATAAGACCAGCATTTATGCCACGCTCCTTAAGAAGTTCTAAAGCTTCTATAGAACTCTCTGTAGAAGAGCCGAAAGTAACTATGAATATATCTGCGCCTTCATTCATAACCATGGGCAATTCAATATCGTTATTTTTGAGCATGGTTTCAAGCTTCCTAAGCCTTTTCTCATGCATCTTTTTCCTAAGTTCAGCATACTCTGGCAAGCCGACAAGCACATCGCTTATAAGATTTCCATACTCATCGTGCTCGTCGCTCGCTGCTACAAATGCAAGGCCTTTGGTGCCTGGTATAGACCTTGGCGATATACCGTCTTCAGTTATTTGGTAGCGCTTGAAATCCTTAATGGGCTCTTTTTGTATCTTGCCTCTATCTATATTTATCTTGCTTGGATCTATATCTACACTTTCCACATGCTCAGACAAAAAGAGGTCAAGCAGTATTATTACAGGGCATTGATATTTCTCTGCTAAATTGAAAGCCTGAGCCCCTAGATAAAAGCATTCTTCTATGTTCCTTGGGGCAAGCACAATCCTTGGAAAATCTCCCTGGGAAGCATGCGTTACAAAGAGCAAATCGCCCTGCTCTGTCTTTGTCGGCAAGCCTGTGCTTGGGCCAGTTCTTTGGGATTCAACAACTACTATAGGCACTTCTATCATGCCTGCAAGCCCAAGAGCTTCAACCATCAAAGAAAATCCACCACCGCTTGTACCACACATGGCTCTAACTCCAGCGCTTGAAGCACCTATGACCATGTTTATTGCTGCTATCTCATCCTCAGTCTGCTTGAAAAATACGCCAAGACCCTCATACTTTGCAAACCACTCCATTATGCTGCTTGCTGGCGTCATAGGATATGCTGCGTAGAACTTGCATCCAGCTGCATATGCACCAATAGCAAGCGCAGTATTGCCATTAAGAAGGTATTTTCCAGCATTTCCAGGCTTAGGAAGCTTTATTATGCTACGCTTTCCATCGCCCAAAGAGCTATAGCCAAGATCAAAGGCCTTTGAATTGCTTTCGAGCACAGCAGGATTCTTTTTGAACCTAGCGAGAAGTACATCTTTCGCCAAATTAGAATCAATACCAAGAAGCTTGCATACTGCTCCTATTGCTACTGTATTTCTGTATATAGAGCCGCCAGCCTTTATTGCAAGCTCAGTGATGGGGATAGGCAATATATTTATTTCATTACTTTCTTGTACTTTTGGCAGGCTTGAATCGTATATAAGGAAGCCCCCTTTCCTAACATGACTTATGCTTTCTTCTATTGCTTCTTTTGTTAGAGCGACCAGAACATCTATCTCATTTCCATAAGTATAAAGCTTCTCATTAGATAACCTTACCTGATGCCAAACAACACCGCCTCTTATTACTGATTGGTAGCCTCTGAATGCAAATATCCAGTAGCCTAGTCTTTTGAAGATCCTTGCAAGCATAATGCCTGCTGAATCTATTCCATCTCCATTTGCTCCTCCAATCCTTACCGATATGCTCTCCAAAGAATCACACTTCTTTTTTCTTAAAACAAATTAATATTATTATCTTTGCTAGCCTTGCCTTTAAATAAACAAAAAACGGCATATAATTCCCAAAATAAAAATAAGCTTATTCAAAAATTGATTTTTTCAAATAAATATTTATACATTCTTATCTGGTGCCGTGCACACCTTCGACAACTTCTCCGTCAACTTAATTCTAGCAGTTAAAAAGGCTTATGCTTATTATTGCTTCAGCTCCTTCTTCAGCTTTGCCAGCGCTATTATCCTCTTGTATGTTGGAGGGTGGGTCATGAAAAGAGAAAGGAAGGGATTTTCTTCCCTTGCCGCAAACTCCTTTAGCCTTGCAATGCTAAGCTCTGGAAGAAGGGATCTTATTTCGTCTGCATGCTTCTCAATTTCCTTCAAATCCTCCTTTGCATTAAATGAATCGGCTATATAGAATGAACGCACAGCCCCTGATTCTGGCCGTGCATCTGTCTCTGCAAGGTTGTATGTTATCTTCGAAAGGGCCCTTGCCAAATGCTCAGGCTTCTTTGTAAGCTGCGCAGAATGCATATCAGCAAAATACTCTCTCGACCTAGAAAGGCCCAATATCAATATTTGAGACAAGAAGTAAATGGCAAAGCCCAAAAAGCCTATAAGAAGCCCATAGCCGTTGTTTCTTGAGCGAGAATCGCCGAATATGAAGCTTGTTGCCAAGTAGTAGGCAAGCATAGGTATGAATGATACTATTGTCATCACTAAGAAGTCGTTGTGCCTCACATGGCCCAGCTCATGCCCTATAACGCCTTCGAGCTCTTCTTTGCTCAAAAGCTTCAATATGCCCTCATTAAGCACGAGCGTTGCACTCCTCTTGGACCTTCCAAACACAAATGCATTAGGCTCTCTTGAAGGGCTTATCGCTATCTTTGGGACAGGCACCTTTGCTGAATTTGCAAGCCTCTCCACCATCTCTTGGATCTCAGGAAGCTCGCCTTTCTTTAGGTACCTGAGCCTTGCGCCAATTGCTATCAAGTAAGGGCTTATGTACCACTGCAAAAGAAAGAAAAATATCACAAACACCAGTATGCCAATCGCTGAAACACCAAGAAGGTAGAGTATTGCGTAGATTATGCCGAAGCCTATGCCGAATATCAGCGCTAGCGTAATGTACATCCTTGCCTTTAATCCTGCTAAACTGGCCATATTAAAGAATTAGACAAAGACAAATAAATACCTTAGCTTAGCAGGACTTCTATTAATACTCTCTAGGGCTCTTGAAATTTATTCTTAGAGTCCCATTAACTTTAACATTGCTTGGATATTCTAACAGCTCGTTTTCATCTCCGGGCCCTTCTATTTTGATTTGCACATTCCCAATGTCCTTTCCATTAAATTTCTTTGCAAGCATCTCTGGTAATTCCAATAGCGTGCCATAACTGCCTCTTATGCTTATTATAACTCCGTTTTTGTAATCTCTAGAATCGAAAACGTATATGCCAGCTTCTTTAAGGAATTTTATTACAGCATCTTCAATCTCTTTCTCTGTCGGCACCTTTATCTGAAAATCTACTTTGATGTCGTCGTCTTGCCTCAAAACCTCCTCATAAAGCTTTCTCTGAGGAGTGTCAAGAGTGTTATAAGAGAAACTTTCTTCTGGCATTTTTTCACCAATAGGTAAATGCAATTGCTATTTATAAAGTTTATTTTGTCCTTGTTCAGAGAAATATTTTAAAAATGTATGAGAGGCGGCTTGCGCCGCCCTCTAGACCAGGCACGTAGAGGCGATTAGCGTGGCCTGGCAATTAATAATACATTGTAAAAATTTATAAAACTATCTACTTTGATAAATTTCTTGTAGTAAAGTATAAATATGTTTCCTTTCATATAATACTCGGAGGAAAAGCGTGCCGACGCTATAGAAAACGGTAGGGCTCGGCTTAGTGCTGCTCTCTAGTTTTTGAGGCGATAGGATGGAGAACGAAAAGGGCGTCGGGGCATGGTATACGAGCAAGACAAAAAGGAAGCTGGTCACAGCATTAGAAAACGCGTGGGAAGAAGCGGATATAGGAAAGTACAAAAGAAGGAAACTTGGAAGCGTGGAAAAGATAGACTATGCTGCACTTGCAGAGATTGCAAAGTGCACACTCTATACAATAGAGGCTACAGTCATAAGCAGGAAGCTTGCCAAAGCAGGCAAGAAAAGGAGATATGAGGTAAGCATAGATATAGAAAATGGAAAAGTAGATTGGCAGCTCATAGGCGATGAGGCGCAAGCCGATGAATTGCCGGGCCCCGAGCCCGTTCTCCATCTTCTATTTAAGCTTTTGACTCTATTTCTTATCATGCTGCGTATAGGCTATCATGTCTCAATAGCAAAAAGCATAGACCTTGCTTTTGACAGAGCAAAGGAGCTTGGCTGCACAGCTATGCAATTGTTTGTTACAAATCCAAGGAGCTGGAAGATGAAGGAGCTAAGCAAGGATGAGGTCGAAAGATTCTTAGAAAAGCACAGCTATGGGATAGATGCTGTTGCGCACATGCCTTACCTTCCGAATCTTGCGTCGCCTAGGAAAGAGGTATATGAGATGAGCATCTCCGCCCTGAAGGCAAACATGGAGCGGTGCAATGAGCTAGGCATAAAATTCCTTATCACACATCTCGGCAGCACAATGGGTGAGCCTGAAGGTGCGATTGAAAGGGTTGCAAATGCAATAGCTATGCATATAGATGAATATGATGGCATGCTCCTCCTTGAGAATGAAGCCGGCCAAAAAAACAGCGTAGGCTCGAAAATAGAAGAGCTCAAAGAGATTGCAAATGCCTTGAAGAGCAACAAGGTAGGCTTTTGCCTTGATACATGCCACGCATTTGCAAGTGGCTACGACATAAGGGATAGAGAAGTGGTCAAAAAGATAAGCGACGCACTGGGAAAAAATAATATAAAGGTCTTGCACCTCAATGATGCGAAATACCCGCTTGGCTCTGGGAAAGACAGGCACCAGAATATCGGGCTTGGATATATAGGGGAAGAAGGCTTCAAGAAATTCTTCGAAAATAGATGGCTCAGAGAAAAAGATATTATACTCGAAACCCCTTACAGCACCGAGATAAGCCCTTATGAAGAGCTTGCGCTTGCAAGGAGATTGGCTGGCTTCTGATTTTTGGATGAGATTATGCTATATAAATTAGCAAAGGTTGAGAGGAAGCTATGCTTGAAGAGAAGCTTTGGCAAGCTCAGATGGGCTTGGAGGCGTGTTTTCTTCAAGTCCCTTGAAGTGGGGAATGGCATCAACAAGCACATGCTTATTGTAGGAGAGTCTGGAAGCGGCAAGTCAAATGCTGCAAAAAATATAGTAAAGATGCTTAGCGAGAAGGGTGCGAGCTTTGCGCTCTTTGACCCGCACGACGAGTATATTGATTTGGCAGGTGCCATAGGGGCAAAGGTTTATGATGCAAGCTACATAGGGACCAATATCTTCGAGCTTGGCGGCATGAGTATAAAGGAAAAAAGCAGCGAGCTTACAGAGCTTTTCAGAAGGATATTCAAGCTAGGCGAGGTTCAGAGCAACATACTCTATAGGCTTATAAGCTACACCTACTCTATTTACGCTGAAGAGGGTAAGACCCCTACGATTGGGAGCATAATATATTCAGCAAAGGTCTTCAAAAGGCATGCAGACAAGAAGGAGCTCAGTATATTGGATGCTTTGGAGAAAAGGCTTGCACTTGCAAATGAGTTTGCAACAAAAACCATCGATGCCGAAGTGCTAATGCACTCTAAAAGCATCTTCGCCCTTTCTTCCCTGCATACAAGCGAAGCGCAGGCTCTGTATATCGAAGGATTCCTGAGGAAAATCTATACAAGCATGCTTGCAAGCGAGAAGAATAGCTACAATTTCTATATAGTCATCGACGAAGCTGAGAAGCTTGGGGAGAGCAAGATACTTGCAAGGCTTGCAAACGAAGGGAGAAAGTATGGAATTGGCATAATGGCAATAGCACAGCATGCAAAAAGGGTCGAGAAAAGCTTGAGGGGCAACGCGTCGCTTGTCCTGGCTTTTTACCAAAGGGAGCCTGAGGAGCTCAACTATGTCGCAAACATGATAGCAGGGGGGAATGAACTTGAGAGGTTTGTAGAAGTGAAGAAGATGCTTAGAAACCTGAAGCAGGGCCAGGCAGTGGCAATGCAGCAAAGCGAGCCTATGCTCATAAGGTTTAGCATCTTCAAAGGAAAAGAAGACCCTAGCTATTATATTTTCAAGCTCGCAAAAGAGCCGATAAAAGAAGAGGAGCTGTTGGAGAAAATGAAAGAAAAAGGCTTTGCAGAAGAGGAGGTGATGCTAAGCTTAAATGAACTAACCAAAAGCAAGATGCTTGGGCTATATGAATTGAAGAGCAGCATTTACAGAGGGAGATACTATATGAAAAGCTCAAGGAATGGGAGCGAGCATGACATTGTAGTCAATATAATGGGCATGTTCCTCAAGAAGAAAGGGATAGGAAACAAGATATACAATACCTCTTATGGGCCTGACATCATAGCAAGGATAAACGGGGTAAAGGTTGCTATAGAGTATGAAACAGGCAAGAAAGAGCTTAGTAGCACCGAAGAGATGCTCAGCAAGAGGCGGGATTCTTTCAAGAGGGTCATTTTGGTAGCAAATGACAGTGCAAAAGAGAGATACAAAGGGATTAAGATTGATGGGGTTGAGGTGCTAAGCTTGAGCGAGTTCCTCAGTTAACCTTAGCCTTCTCTTTCTTGTTTTCTTTTCCTCCTTCCTGCTTCTCTCTGCTGAGCTTGATTGTATTCTCTTCGTGCCTGTACAGCGTATAAAGCTCTTCCTTCTTCGCCTCAAGCTCCTCCATCTTTTGGCGAAGATCCTGTTTCAAAATATTCTCCACATTTGCAGCCACTACTTTTCCACTCCCAAGCATGATTTCAGAGTAGGTATAGCCATTGAAGAGGTCGCTCCTTGATACAGGCACCTTTATCCTTTTAAGGAAAGGATTGTCTGCACTCTTCTGCATGCTCGCGCCGTATATTACAACCTTCCCATTGAAGACTACGGCCTCAGGCTCATGATAGTGGCCGCAGTAGAAAAGCTTAGCATCTGTTCTTTCCTTTATGAAGGTGCTTGAAAGCTTTGCATTCTTTGGAAGCTCATGGGCCACCTCTATCTCATAATCAACCCCGTTGTGGCTGATGAAGAAGCTGCCCGCTCCATATTCGCTCCCAGGCGCCACCTTTATGTGTTTCTCCCAACCAGCAGGAAGATCTTCCCCTGCAGTTGCAAGGGCGGTAACAATATAATCCTTGAGCTTTGTAGCTTCGTCAAACTGCCAGCCGTTTTCAGTATTGTTGTAGTGGTTTCCAGATGCAATTAGGAGGTAGCCGTTCCTCTTTATTATGTCTTTTATGATAGGAAGCATAGGCCTCACAAAAAGCCCAACCTGCTCGTCTATGTTGTGCATGCTATATTTCTCCTTTTCTTTGTAGTATTGGAGCATTATCTCCCTTGCCTTTTCAACGCCAACCTCTTTGATGAGGTACTCCTCAAACTTCTCTGCATCATCTATCATGTTTGACTGCCTAGGCACATACTTGTAGTTGTTTAGGTTTCCTTCAAATATGTCCCCAAGAAAGAGCAAGATATCTGGCTTCTTTTCAATTATATCTCTCAAAGAGGCTTTGAATATAGGCAGATTTGAATAATTGCCGATGTGCAGGTCCTGTATGCTTACTATCCTTATAGTCTCGGGCTCTTCAACATTTTCTGCGCTCCTCAGTAAAGAGAGCAAAAGGCCTTTGTCAGCATATGCAAGCTCCCTCTCCTTTATCTCGCTCGGCCTTTTATTAGAGATAATTGCGCGCTGGAGCTCTGGCTTGAAAGCGCCGTTTCCATTCTTCTCCTTTTCTACATCCCCAGCTTCAAATATTCTTATGAGCTCCTCAAGCTTCTGCCTCTCCTCCATGTCGCTCTTCAGCCTTTCCATCTTGAAGAACTGAGAATCCAAATACTGGAATTTTGGAGAGCCATCATGCACAACTATCAGGCTTGCACCTGAGCCCAAGAGGCTCTTGTCAACAGCCTTAGTCTCA
Source organism: archaeon (assembly GCA_039793645.1). Classification (GTDB taxonomy): domain Archaea; phylum Micrarchaeota; class Micrarchaeia; order Micrarchaeales; family CABMGC01; genus JAGDYD01. The sequence continues at coordinate 2,483 of JBAMLI010000017.1, read as the reverse complement.
TTTGTAGTTATGCCCAGATTGTACAGCATGGCCCTTTTCTCCAAGTCTATGAACAGCCCTTGGTTCAGCACAGCAAGCATGCTGTCTGTATTGTTGAAAAGAGGCTTTAGCTTGAAGGTTGTATAGAGGTTATGCCCCCTTATAAGTATCACATTCTTTCCAACATTGCTTAGCATGCCATTTTCAATGCTCTTGTAAAGCATGCTTCCTTCATCGCTTGTCGCTTTTTGGGTGTATAAATCCCTTGGATTCTCAAGCACTACATAGAAGTCGCCCACCTTGTAGGAGGCAATCCTCTCTATCTGCAATATGACGCCCCTTTTCCTTCCAAATGCATCCTTTATCGTAGATTTGTAGTGCTCAACAGCTATCTCATGTATGAGGTCTGCTGCAGACTTTGAGATTGGTATCTGCTTTGTGAAAATAAGAGCCTGCGCCTTCTTTTTGGACAGGCTTTCCTTGGTTGCATTCTCGGCTGATTCATTGAGCCTGTGGTTGAGCGCCCTTATTTTGCCGCTCACCCATTTTGCCTCTCTCTTCAGCCTGTTGTACTCCTCTACTGCAGACTCGCCTTGCTCTTTTAACTCTTTTAGCTTCTGCTTGAGCTCCTTTAGCCTAGAGCGTGCATTCTTAAGAGCAAGCTCTACAGACTTCTGGTCTGTCTTCATTATCGCATTGCTGTACAGCTCGCTCAGCAGCACGCCCCTTACCTCAAGCTCGCTAATCTCTTCTTTGTTGACGCTTATCTTCACCTCTATATTTTCAAGCTCTTCAAGCAGCTTAGCCTTCTCCTCGTTTGACGCACTTTTAAGCTGCGACTTCAGCGCCTTCCTTGACTCTATTGTAGACCTTATGATCTCCTTCCTGGAGCTTATACTCTCTTGCACAACCCTTATCCTATTTGCTATGCCTTCTGGATTGTAGTTGTAATCGTACATCAGCGAATCCTCCAAATGTTTTATATTCTCCAAGTCTTCCCTTCCAAATACATATACTACCTCCGTAGAGCGCGGCAATTCCTTGAGGATCCTCTCAAGATGGGGTTTTATAACAGCTGCTGCATCATCTATATTTGCAACTCCCCTCTCCACCACAATTAGCCTATTGAAATTGCCCCTTGAGCCTTTTTTAGGTATATCAGGCAAAGCGCCGCCAAGTATGGCCACAAAATCAGGCTTTGAATCGCTTGAAAGGTTTTTTAGATAGTGGGCAAGCCCTATAAGGTTGTCATCGCTTTTGTATTTCGTTGCGCCCCCAATCTGCGATAAGGCAAGGATTTTGTAATCTTTTTTGAAGCCCCCCGCTTCCATAAACTCAAAAGAAATTTTGATTAAAGATATTTAAATATTCCACAATTCCGCTATTTATGCTAGTATATAAAAATTTCTTATTTTCCAATTTTGTTTGCTAAATCGAAACAAAAAAGTATTAGTGGATTTACGTCGCAAGGCAGATCCATGCAATACCTATAAAAACTAATAGGCAGATAAGAGATTATGTCAGCTGCACCGGGCGTTATAAAATTGCTTGGCGAGCATGCTGTAGTATACGGCAAGCTCTCGCTTGCCGCAGCGATAACACTTTATGCGCATGCTTATTCAATAAAGAGAGGTGGCGATTTTTCTATAAAATTGAAGGATTTCAACAAAGAAGCCAAGCTAACCAGCGAGGAGCTTGACAATATTTATGCAAGCTATAGAAAAAAGAAGAGCTTTGAGGAATATGCAAGGCTGGGCTATGGCGTGGCTTTGCCGTATGCAACTATTGCGAGCATAATGGCAAGAAGCTCAAGCCTTGATGGCTTGGAGATAGAGATAAGCTCAGAGATACCTGTCCAAAAGGGCTATGCCAGCAGCGCAGCCTGCTCTCTCGCTTTTGCTCTTGAGCTTGCAAAGCATACAGGTACTAGTGTAGACAGCAGCATCCTGGAAATTGCAAGAGAAGGAGACAAGGTAATACACAAGAGCGAGGGCGCTGGGAAGATAGACATCAATACATCTTTCTATGGGGGCATAGTGAGCTACAGCAGCGAGAAGGGGGCAAGAAAAGAGAGTATAGACGTGCAGCTAAACATCTACATTGTAGACACTGGGCCTAAGAAGAGCACTGCTGAGACTGTGGGGCATGTAAGGGAGCTTTATGAAAAGGACAGGCAGGGAACTGAAAGAATACTAAATGAGATAGACGCATGCTCAAGAAAGGGCATTGAGCTCCTCAAGAAGGGGGACAAAAAGGGATTTGGCAAGATAATGTACAGGAATCAGGAGCTCCTAAACATGCTCGGCGTATCGAGCGAGGGGCTAGAGCTCGTGGTGAAGAAAGCAAAGGAAAACAATTTGCTTGGAGCAAAGCTCAGCGGGGGAGGCGGAGGAGGCATAGCAATAATATTAGCAGATGACGATGCTGAAACAAGGGTATTTAGCGATTTAGGTTTTGAAGTTAAGAAGGTAAGCATAGACTATGAGGGCGCAAAGAGTTGATTT
>JBAMLI010000016.1:0-1593 GCA_039793645.1 archaeon | reverse complement strand
ATTGCTGTTCCAACGCCAAATGAAAATGGAAAAATAAATTTAAATTATGTATATTCAGCAGTAAGATCTATTAAATCAGTTAATAAGAATGCCATCATAGTTATAAAGAGCACAGTTATCCCCGGAACGGGAACAAGGATAGAAAAGGAATTCCAGGTGAAAATAGTTTCAAACCCTGAATTTCTGAGGGAAGGAAATGCTATCCAAGATACCATTCATCCTGACAGGGTGGTAATAGGAGGAGAATATGAACCTTCAAGCATTATTTCAGAGATTTGGAGATTCACAAATGCCCCTATCCTTTTAACAACTAGAGAAAATGCAGAACTAATAAAATACGCAAGCAATGCCTTCCTCGCCACGAAGATATCATTCATTAATGAGGTTGCAAATCTATGTGAAAAAATTCCAAACGCTGATGTGGAGATAGTTGCAAGGGGCATGGGAATGGACAAAAGAATAGGTCCTCTATTCTTAAAGGCTGGCATTGGCTATGGTGGCTCATGCTTTCCTAAGGATACACAGGCACTGATTTCTTTCGCGGAAGAAATAGGTGAGGAAATGAAGATTGTCAAGGCAGCGAGAAAAGTTAATGAGGAGAGAATTGATAGAATCATAAAAATCTTGGAGAGGGAATTCAAGAAATTGAAGGGATTAAGGATACTCCAGTTAGGCATATCATTCAAGGAGAATACAAGTGATGTAAGGGAATCCCAAGCATTAAAGCTCTATGAAATTTTAAAGAAAAATGGTGCAATCGTAAATGTCTTCGATCCTGTAAACAGGATTGATGGCATAGATTATTGCAGTTCAATTGAAGATTGTATTAATAATGCTGATGTTATTGTAATAGCAACCGAATGGCAGGAGTTTAGGATTCTTGAAAAAATGAACTTAAAGATACCCGTGATAGATGGGAGGAGGATTCTAAACCCGGATAAATTTGAAAAATACATAGGCATAGGGAGGTACTATGAGTAGGGTAAGGAAGGCGGTGATACCTGCTGCAGGCACAGGAAAGAGATTCTATCCACTGACGAGGGCGCAGCCAAAGGAGATGCTGCCTATTCTAGATAAGCCCGTGATACATTATGTTGTTGAGGAGGCGGTGAATTCCGGGCTTGATGAAATTCTCATAATAGTAGGCCATGGAAAGGATGCAATCATTGACTATTTTGATTATCATGCTCTTGATGAAACAATGGATAATTATGGAATCAGAAACTTCCCTGATATTTACTTTATAAGGCAGAAGCAGCCATTGGGTCTAGGTGATGCTCTAAGGTATGCTGAAAAGTTTGTGGATGATGATCCTTTTGTGGTTCTTTTGGGTGATACAATTTATGTTTCTGAAACAAATAAAACTGTAACATCACAGTTGCTTTATTCTTACAGTAAAATAAAATCGCCATTGATTGCGGTTGAGGAGGTAAAAAGGGAAAAGATAAGGGATTATGGGATAATTTCAGGCAAGAAAATTAAAGATAATCTCTGGAAAGTGGAATATTTAGTTGAGAAGCCTGAGCCAGAAAAATCACCTTCAAATCTAGGAATCACGGGGATCTATATTCTCCATAGTGATATCTTTGATTA
>JBAMLI010000015.1:0-1682 GCA_039793645.1 archaeon | reverse complement strand
ACATAATAATAGAGAACAGCTGCTGATTCAGTATTTTTATGTTAAATCAGCCCAGCATCTTCAAAATACTTCACGACTGCATTTTTGGCCTTTGTATAGCTTACAAATGCATCTTTCTGAAGCAGGCGAAGCAGCTCTTTGTCCCACATCTTTCCTATTTCTTCAACCCTCTTTGAAAACTGCTCTTTTGTGAAAACGTGGCCCCATTCTTTCATTTTAGCATCTACAAGGCCAAGCTTAAGCTCTACACCTTTGCTTGCCATGAAGTATATGTCATAGAGGTCTCTTGCCTTGATATTGCGCCTATAAAGCAGCGCCACCACCTTTTCCGCCAGAATTTCGCTTTCGCTCATGATCAAAGCGAGGTATGGGTGTATGTCCCTATAAACCGGATTTCTCCTAACAATATTTGCTGATTCCATCACAGACTCTTTTTTGCCTATCTCAATCTTTAGGTGTTGATATTTTCTGCTTGTGATAAACAAAGGCCCTCTTATACTCAGCTCATATTTCAATACTTTATTGGTATTTATCTTCCTTAGTAGTTTTGCAGGGACTTCGGTATGTAATTTATCAAGCATCTTGTCTATTTTGCTTTCTACAGCTTCCTCTTCATTCTGCGCTTTCGGCGCAAAGTCAAGGTCGTCAGAAAATCTTTGAGAGCCGTAAAACTTGGAAAGAGCAGTACCTCCTTTGAATACCAGGCTGTTACAGCACCGAAACAGCCTTTCCAGGAAAATTTCTTCTATATAATCTTTTTCCTGCTGATACGGCTGCTTATATACACCTGTCTTCAAAAGTTCGTCAGCGTCTAGCACTTTTACACCTTAGCTTGTTGCAGAGCTCAGCAACTTATCTGCATATGCATAATATCTGTGCTCCTTAAGCAACTTTGCAACTCCCAGCAATACGCGCTTATTTTTACTTGCTTCAGCGTATCTTGCCAGCTTTGCTATATTTACTCTTGGTGGCCTATCAAGCGCGTCTTCGTCAAGGTCGTTGACATCTGCAAAATAGTATATGTCAACTATTGCTTTCTCTGGGTCTGCTATATACACGTTGCCATTTGCCTCTTTATGGTAGCCGAACATCATATCCTGCTTTACGTGCTTGAAGATTATATCATAGCCGTTGATCCCTTTGATAGGCTTGTGTCTCTTTGTAGAAACAACATAGATGAAACGCGGTATTTGAGTAGTTAACCCATAATATGCGAGTGCAGACACCATGCTAACATATGAAGGTTTCAGCACATTCGAGGCAATTTCATACTCGTTCGCCTTTGACTTTATATAGTAAAGGCCCCGCTCCACTCTTCCAATTACATTTTTCCCCACTGCCCTTTGCAGGAAAAGGCTTGCATACATCTTTCCAGAGTCAAGGATTTTTGTTGCATCATCTAATGTAAATACAGTAATATTCCTGCTAGCCAGAAACTTGATAAATTCTTTTGTCTGCATACCTTCTTTTAATATGAAGGAAAAATATATATGTGTTTCGTTATATATCAAAAGATAGATATCATTACATCTCACTATTCTGTAGCGAAAATTGAATTTTCCAAATAAAGTCCAAATCTAATATTCATGGAGCATGCAGCATATCCTTGAAGAGCTGCTAAGGCTAGATTATTTTTATCCTCTTAGGAATAGACCTATAAATACTGTTTATAAAAGCATTTT
>JBAMLI010000014.1:0-13554 GCA_039793645.1 archaeon | reverse complement strand
AAAGAGGTAGAGAGTAAACTTCCCCACTCCACTTGCTCTCTCCTCTTCTCCTTTTAAACTCTTCATCTTTCCTTTACCACTGCTTCGCTTTGCTCCCTCATAAACTGCGGCAGATAGAACTTGCTTCCTGTGCCTTTGCCCGTCAATCCGCTTCCCTTCCATCCTACAAAAGTGTGGAATCCAACTATAGCGCCTGTTGTCGCACTTATCTCTCTGTTTACATAAACCACACCTGCCTCTATCCTGTCTAGGAATTCTTTTATCTCGCTTTTTTTCTTGCTATAGAAGCCAGCAGTAAGGCCATACTCAACATCGTTTGCCATCCTTAGCGCATCATCAAGATGCTTGTAGGTGGTTATCACAAGGAAAGGCAGGAAAAGCTCTTCGTGGAATAGCCTATTTTCATGGCTTATCTCCACTAGAGTGGGCTCAACATAGAACCCTTTAAGAGGGAGCTTGACTGTGTTGCCGCCATATATTATTGTGCCGTTTTTCTTTGCCTCTTCAACAGATTCCAAAAATCTTCTGTAAGCTTTCTCGCTTATCAATGGGCCCATGTATGTATCTTTCTCCAAAGGGTTGCCTATCTTGAAAGACCTCATCTTATCAACAAGCTTGCTTATGAAAGCCTCCTTGACTGATTCATGCACATACACTCTTGAGCATGCGCTGCATTTCTGGCCGTCAAATCCAAAGGCAGCACTCGCTACTCCGCTTGCAGCTTCGTCTAAATCTGCATATTTTGAGACTATTGCAGGATTTTTGCCCCCCATCTCAACGATGAAGACTTTCTGCATGCCATTTGCATAATTCCTTTGCAGCATGCTCATGCCTGTCGCCCTGGAGCCCGTAAAGACTATGCCACTCACCTTCCTGCTCATGACTATGGCATCTCCAACTTCTGACCCAGGCCCTGTAACATAGTTGAAAACGCCGTCTGGTACGCCAGCTTCTTTGAATATTTCATATATTTTGAGCCCTGTAAGCATAGACATGTTGTCTGTCGAAGAAGGCTTGAATACAACAGTATTGCCAGTTATAAGCGCGCCTGTGCTCATGCCGACAGAAATTGAGATAGGAAAGTTGAATGGGGCTATTACACCAAACACCCCATATGGCTTCATCGCTATTGTGACATACTCTTCCTTTCCTGGAGCGCCTTGGAAGCCAGCGCTCACCTTTGCAGAGGATCCGACAAGCTTAAGCCTTCTTGTATAGCCCTTATTCTTCTCCATCTCAAGCGCATAGTACCTGAGGAAGTCTATCGCCTCGTCAACCTCTCCAACTGACTCATACCTTGTCTTTCCGTTTTCTATACTTAATATGGCAGCTACATTGAACTTCTCCCTTGCAAAAATGTCTGCAGCCTTCCTGAATATGGCCACCCTTTCCTTGTAGCTCTTCTTTCTCCATTCCTCAAAAGCCCTAAGGGCAGCGTCAATCGCAAGCTCTGCATGCTCCTTTGTGCCTTTCTGGAATCTTCCAACAAGCCTGCCGTCTATAGGCGAATGCTCTTCGATTTCTTCGTTTGCGTACACCTCTTTCCCTCCTATATAAATGGGGAACCTCTTTCCAAGCACTTCCCTGCTTACCCTTTCAACAGCCTCATCAAAAAGCCTGTCAAACTCTGCCTCCCTGCCAGATTCTACAAACTTCCTGTAAGTGAATTCATTTTCAAATTTCTGCATAAGCTCACCGCATTATAAAGTGCTGCTAACTAATTTATTATTATTCCAGCATTTTATAGATTCATTTACATGCCTATCAAATAAAGTGCCACGCAATAAAGCCAAGCTTTTGCTACCAACGCAATGGCGAAAAGCAAAGGCGCACCGCAGAAAAAGCATGGATATCGGAAGGATTGAGTATAAAAAGATTTTCGGTGAATTAGAAAGCTATTTATTATTTTCATGGCCATTTTTACTTGTGGCGACCATGGAAAAAGTTGTGCAGATACAGATAGAGACGACAGAATCAAAGATAGACCTTGAAAAGTTTGTAAGCGAAGGAACATGGAAGGATCTGCTTATAGAATTGGTGAGGAAGAACAAGCTTGATCCTTGGAATGTAGACATTGTAGACATAGTGGACAAGTACATAGAAGCTGTCAAAGAGCTCAAGGTTCTAGACCTTAGGGTGCCTGCAAACATAATACTTGTGGCCTCTATATTACTATACTTCAAAAGTGAAGCACTTTATCTTGAGATAGAGGGCAAGCATGAAGAAAACGGAAGCGAGGAGGCAGAGCAGAGGATAGTGCCGGAGATACCGCAGCTCTCATTCAGGCTAAGAATTCCGCCTAAGAGGAAGATAACGCTAAACGAGCTTATACAGGCACTCGAAGAGGCGATGAAACTAAAGGAGGAAAAGGAGCAGAAGAAAAGTGAGGTAGTTGAGTTCCCAATAAAATTTGAAAGCAGGGATATTGAGATAGAGCTAAGTAGGATTATGGGCGAGATAAAGAAAAATGTAGACAAGAAGGGAATGACTACATTCTCAGCGCTTGCAAAGGCTATAAGAAGCAAGGATATCCTTGTTGAGGTATTTATTCCTCTTCTCTATCTTGCGCATAGGGGCGAGATACTGCTTATCCAAGAGCAGTTCTTTGGGGAGATAATAATAGCCTTGGGCTGATGCCATGGAAGAGCAAGACTACAAAAAGCTCATAGAGGCTGCACTCTTCATGTCGCAGAATGCGCTCAGCGCAAGCGAGATAAGCAATATAATAGGTTTGGCAAGCGTAGGCAAGGTGGAGGAGCTTGTGAAGGCGCTCGCAAATGAATATAAGGAAAGGGATACCGCCCTCGAGATTGAAGAGATAGGAGGAAAGTATATGCTTACCTTAAAAGAGCCCTATGCGAGCAAAGTGAGCTCCCTTGCAAGCGGCCCTGAGATAAGCAAGGGGGCGCTTAGGATATTGGCATATATAAGCAAGAACAACGGAGTCTTGCAGAGTGAGATTGTCAAGATTTTTGGAGATACAACCTATGCCTATGTTAAGGAGCTTACAGCCAATGAGTTTGTAGAGGCTAAGAAAGCAGGGAGAAGCAAGAAACTCTATACAACATTGAAATTCAAGGAGTATTTTGCTGAGGCATAAGCTCTATTAAAAGCTTGTGCTCCGAATAGTTCTTTATTGTTATGATCCCATTGGAGGCGGATAAAGAAAAATAGATAGGCTCCTTTTCTTCCACGTCAAGCTTGAAAGGTAGATCAGATATCTTGTGGCCAACTATGAACTTGCTTCCATCGCTGAAAGGTTTGTAGCCTTTTCTCCTTTCCAAATCGTAGATCTCCGGGTCTATGAACAGGTAGTCAGAAGGAATTTCATCAGGAGCACGAACTATTTTGAGCTCTTTTCCTTGAAACTCCAAGAGCATCTCTGTTTTTTCTTCAAAATCTATAGAAACAGTTTTTCCGGGATCAATTTCCAGCTTGTCTCTCCCCCTCTTAAGACCCTTCAACTCATTAGATTTAGAATGCTTTACAGGGAACAGGCATATTTACACCTACTCTTACTCAACATGCCCAGATATATATTGCTTTCTCCAAAAACAACAAGATATAAAGTCCTTTCGGATTTGCAGCTTTGTTGATTTAATCCAACTTTATCAACAAATTTGGACTTTTCAACAAAGCCCAGATTTTCAAAAGATTAATATACCGGGTGGTGCTCCTCTATTCCCTCAAGCTTGTTGAGATACAGGGCAGCAACAAAAAGATACGATGAGAGCCTGTTTATATACCTTATCACCTCAGGGTTTATTGTATATTTCTTTGCTGCAGAGACTATGTCCCTTTCTGCGCGCCTTGCGATAGCCCTTGAAAGCTGGATATGCGAAGCGCCTTCACATCCTCCAGGAAGTACAAACTTTTTAAGCTCTCCGACAAAATCCCCAAGCTCGCCTATGTTTTTTTCGAGCCTCTCCACCTGCTCCTTTTTTACTGAAGAAGTCTTGTTCTTGGTGAGCGAGCATGCAAGATCGGCGCCAAGTATAAAGAGATCATTCTGTATCTCAATGAGCTCCTTTCTTATCCTCTCGTTGTGCGTATAGAAGAGAGCCACGCCTATGCTGCTATTGAGCTCATCTACAGAACCTATTGCCGTGACAAGCGGATCGTCTTTTGGCACATTGCCATAGTTAAGAAGGCTCGTCATTCCTTTGTCCCCATTTCCCGTATAAAATTTTGGCATATCAAATTATGGGTATATTATTAATAAATATTATTTGTTTGTTGAACCACAATTGAAATAATGTTCAGCTATATCTTGATATGGTTGAGATCTCTGCATTTATGACCATATTTTCATATATTTCACTGCTCTCATTTGGATTGCAATTGAATAGATCTACATTGTAGCATGAATTTCCGAGCCAGCTTCCAAGCCCTTGGTTAAGGCTACCTTCATTTGAATAGAAATATACAAGCATTCCCCCATTGCCTAAGCTATTGCATGAACTTCCTATTTGGTGGGGATTAAATTTATATTTAGTATCTAGGGCGAGCAGCTCGGTAGCGGCATTTGCATATACGACTTTTGTTCCGCTTTCACTAAGATATGAGCTTGCACATTTTATGACCAAATTATCAAGCGCTATCGCTTTATTGTAGTAGTATATGCCAAGATAGGTCGGCAAGCTCAGGAGCACTATAAGAATTATAATTAAAACTGCTGAAAGCAAGGCGCAGCTTTTGCAATATGAGTAGATAATCTTGTAAAATGAGTATATTCCCAATGCTGCCAGCACACTCATAGGCACAGAGATCATAGAGAAATATCTTGTTATCACCGCTATGAAAAGGTATTTTGAAAAACTCATAGTACCAAAATACATGTATAAGAAGAACCCCCACGAAACAACAGAAAGAAGTATTATTTTTCTGCTTTTCCTCTTAATCCCTATAACGCTTACTGTAAGTGCAAAAAATATGCCAAAGCCATAGGGGTATATTATCGGGCTAAGAGTATATGGGCTGAATAAGCTTCCTGAAACAGTAAACCCGAAAAGAGTAACAAAGAGATTGTAAATATTCTCAAAAAGTGTTGTCGGGGATATTCCGTGCTGAAAAACTCCGTATCTTGAGATAGTGTAGAGTGGATTTCCAGTCATTGCATAAATAAAAGCAAAATAAATGCCAACTGTGGCTACTAGTGCAGCAATTGCAAAGATCTCCAAATGCTTCCTCCTCGTCTTTTTATGAGGCTGAACGAAAAGCAGGATGAGAAGCCCTATAAAGAAGAAAAGCACGAATGCCAGCGCCTCAAGCTTGATAAATACGGTGAATCCTGCAAGCAAGCCGGACAATAAGTACATGAGGGCAGCGCGCTTTGACTTCTCAGCATATAGTGCAAGAAACAGAGAAGCCCCTGCAAATGCGCCGAGAAGCAGATCAGGCATTACGCGCGTTGAGTACTGCACAAGAAAAGGCGCTATTGCAGCGAGAAACCCCGAAATTGTTGCAGAGCCTAGCCCAGAAACAACTTTTCCAGCAAAGAAGGCGACTATGATAATAGCAATATAAGAGACAAGCGAAACCAAAAAGCTCTGCTCTATCCCATACCCAAAAAGCCAGAAGGATGCGGCTATGAAGTATGGAAAAGCAAACCCATAGGCATAAGGGCTCTCCTCAACTGAGAAATTGCCTACCATTATCTGCCTTGCGAAGCCTATATAATTTGCATCGTCATACGAGTAGAACGGGCCTGAATAAAAAAGCATAGCAATCAACAAACCTAACAATATAAGGAGCACAAGAACAATTGCTTCACTTGGAACCTTCTCTTCATTTTTGCCTACAGAACGCATGATAAATTTGCGATAAAAAATTTAATAAATTAGTGGAATCAAATCAAGAGCAATAAGCAATCAATTTAAATCATGCTTTTCAATTATATATAGCGGGCCTGTAGTCGAGTGGTAAGACGCCTCTTTCACAGAGAGGAGATCCGGAGTCCGATTCTCCGCGGGCCCATCAAAATTGATGTGCAATTAATGGTCTTTTTTAATGCGATCCCTAAGCAATTCTACAAGCCTGACGAATAATGAATTCTTATTTGCCTCTTCTATTATCTTTGAAAGGTCTGCTTCTGTCATTTTTCCCAATAAATCACCCATAAATATGCTCTTTTCCAATATTTATTTGTTTTGATTGCTTTGCTTAAGCTGGAAAGAGCCTGACGGAATGTGCTGCATTATGTAGTCAATATCATTATAGCCGAGCATGCGAGCAATTTTCTTCGCTGCTTCAGACTTCTTTATATTGCCAGGCCTAAGCTCAACTGCTTTTTTAATGCCCAGCCTTTCAAATGTCTTGCTCGGCACAATTACAAACTTGTCGCTCTGCAGAAATGCATATAATATGAGAGGCATTGCCTTGAACCAAAGCCTTTCTCCACTCATTGCAAAGCTCCCTGTTCCAAGGTAGCCTTTGTTTGTTGACTTGCTTACCTGCTCCCTCTCCAATGAATAAACATCTGCGCTTGCAAGCCCTGAGCTCCATGCCCTTGAAAATGAAGCTGCAAACTGCGCTGCTTCTTCTTTTGAATTCTCATCAGCCTCTACGCCATTCTTCAATATGACAACAGATGCTCCAAAAATATCAGCATGGAAGAAAAGGTCTCTCTCTTCAAAGTACTTTGAATTTATAAGTTCATTTTGCACAGCATCCCTGCCCCCTATTGCAAGGAATCCGCTGCTTGTAAAAAACCAGTAGAACTTTTCGTACCACTCCTTTTTAGCCAGCCTTACTGTCTTCCCTTCTTTCTTTGACTCTTTTGCCTCAGCTTCTTTAAGCTTTTTTTCAAGCTCGGATATGGCTTCCTCTGCCCCTGCTTTTTTCTTTCTCGCTTGCTTTGCTGCATCAAAATAATAGCTCGCATTCTCCTGGGCGCTTTTGGTAAAATCGAGCTCAAACTCTTCCATGCAATCTAGATAAGAAGCCCTATGATCAGGGATATTACATAGCCCAAAGCTCCTATAATCAATGTACCATAAAGGACTATCTTTGCAGTCCTCTTGAAGTCATTCATGTTGGGCTTGTAGCTTATGCTAAGCACATGCTTTGAATTTTCGTAAAACTGCTTTAATCTTTTAAACATTGAAGGCTTTTTTTGCTTATGCTCTTCCATAAAAATCCAATAATAATTTTGCCCTGCAACTCTTTTTATATCTTTACTTTCTTTTAAAGCATTTTATTTTGAGCAAATAAAGCAACCAAAAAGCATATAAAATTAACATATAAATTATAAATCGATAATTATGAGGATTATTAGAAAAAACAATATAATATTGGTTCTGACAAATGGAGGGGATAGAGAAGAGTGCCCAGTATTAAATATAAAGGAAAAAAAGGCAAAAATTCGCGACGACTATCATGGAGCAATTAAATTTAGCAAGAAGATGGTCGGTGCATTAGGAAAACTCTGACTATGCTTCATTCCTGTTAATTCTTGGTACCAAATTTTTTGATTCAAGGTATTTGTACTGTGGCGAATAGTGCATATCAAAATTCCTTATCCCCAAGTTACCCATAAGTATTTTTGTAATTGTTATGTAGTTTATTTCTGCGCCTTTGATCGTTTTCCTGAACGAGCTTACGAGTGTGTCTATATCTTCGTTTGATTTTAGATTCACAAATACAAGTATTCCAAAAGGATTGAGCGTATCGCATATATATACATACTTCGTGTGTTCGCCAGGCTTGCTCTTCACGATTTCCAAAAACCAATTCTCCCTTGATTCTAGGAACTTTGATTCATTGGTAATTGCTATTGAGATTATCCCATTGATGTTGCTCTTTGGCTGGGCTTCAAAATAGGTTATCCTTTTAAGAAGACCCCCCTTCTTAAGCCTGTCCATTGCATAAAGCAGGAGCTCGGGCTTCTTGTTAAATCTTATGCCTATGTCTTTTATCTCTCCTCTTCCATCTATGTTAAGCCCTTCTATAAGCGCCTTTGCATTTTCAGAAAGCAAAAGCTTGTCTACAAACTCGTTCCTTATAGGAAAGAAGCCGAAATCTGTTATGATCCTACTAGCAGTGATAAATGCATTATAGCTTTTCAAGTTCTTTGCAAAGTTTATCAAAGCCTTGTTTACTTCATAAAAGTTCTTTCCCAAGAGATATAATACTAAATCGTAGCCACCGTGCAATTTTGCAACAAACTGCGGCACATAAGAATTATTTAAGGCATTTATTATCTCATCATCTGATGGAATTGCCCCATTGAACTTCACAAACGCCATATACTCTTCGCACCCGAGGTCAGGTATCTTTTCGAGTGCCTCTTCCCTCATCTCCCTTTTTGTAGAGTGGTGCTTGCTTATCTTAACAAACTCATATTTCCAGATATCTTCCAGGTCAAGCTCAGGCACAAAATGCAACTTATACTCTTTTGCGACCTCGTTGAATAATGCATATGCTGTGGTCTTTGGCAATTTGAGGAATCTGCTTATGCTGTCTATGCTGGCCCTTCCATTTATGCTTAAAAACTTAAGCATCTCCAGCTTTAAGAGATTGCGCTCGCTCTCTTTTATTACCTTTGGTATGCAATCACCACTATTTATACTTATTCAATGTTCAAAAACAAATATAAATTTAATTGTTAATTTTTTTATTTTTAGTTATCTTTTGTGGATTAAGCGGTATTAGACTCTTCCTTTCGACTCGCCTTTGACCACGCCGCTGGCTATGATGTGCGCAAGCCTCAGCATAGGATAAGCCTTCTCGACAAATTTCTCCAACTCCCTTTTCTTTATGCCAAGATACTGGACATATAAATTGTTTATTCTAGACGCGCCCATTCTCTTGTTGATTTTCTCCAGGAGCATGAGCTTTTCATTTACATTCTTTCCTGATTTTCTTATTGCGTTCATCATCGCCTTCTTGTTTGGCTTCCTTCTTGTTATTGCAAGTATGGGTAAATTGAATTTGCTGCCCAACTTCTCTGCATCGACAATATTGAGCCCTCCAAGCGTTATACCATTCATCGCAATAAGCTTCACCTGCCTTAGGAAGCGCGAGCTGCTTAGCTTTTTTATGATCTTTTCAGTGGCATCATCCCCATCTACGCTTACGTAGAATGATATAACTCCTTCTACAATCTCCCCCCTTGAGACTACCCCAACAACCAATACTTCATCATCATCTTTGCTGAAAGGAGAGTCGTCTATTGAGAGTATCCTTATGCCTTCTTTCATATCCTTACTTTTTAGGAAGCTGGGACTTAAATTCCTTGAGCTCCTCTTTTATCTCCTCTATTGCTTCTAGGACAAGCTTCTTCGCATTTTTGCTAGACTTAACTATAAGCCTAGGCTTTCCGACTTCAAAATGCGTTTTGGTGACAGCTGCAAAATCGACATCACTCTTCTCTTGCAGTTTTTCCCTTATAAGCTCAGCAATGCTCCTATCAGCGTCCTCAAACTCTATTACAAGGCTCTTTTGCTCATCCTCTATTATATTTACTTTCATGAAAATCACGTGCAGATATTAAAGCAGGCAAATTAAAAAATCTTTTCATGGCAATGCAACGGCTCTTGCACGCCATGCAACATTGAATACATTTTATATGAATATGGCCAGCAAAAAATAAAATAGTAGAGGTTAATGCTTGCACGGAAGCTCCATGAATTTTATACAGAAAAAGAAGCGTAAAGATTATAAAGGTATTTCAATATAATATTAATGCTTTTTGATGTTTTTGGCGTTGCCACTGTGAAAATTGCGTCTCGCAATTGGATATAGTCTTGAGGAGTGCAAAGAGGCTCGCAATTGCTTTTTGCGGCAAATCGACTCCAGTCGATGCTGCTGGAGGGCACTGCTATCAGATTTCGACAGCCATGCAAGTCTGCCCAATGGCTTCATTGGGCGGCGTACGGCTCAGTAACGCGTAGTCAACCTACTGTAAGGAGGGGGATAACCTCGGGAAACTGAGAATAATACCCCATAGGCTAGGGATCCTGGAAGGGGCCTTAGCCAAAATGGTACGCGAATTGCAGCGCAACCGCCTTACAATGGGACTGCGTCGGATCAGGCAGATGGCGGGGTAACGGCCCACCATACCTATGACCCGTAGGGGCTATGGAAGTAGGAGCCCCGAGAAGGGCACTGAGACAAGGGCCCTAGCGCTACGGCGTGCAGCAGGCGCGCAAACTCCACAATGCGCGTAAGCGTGATGGGGGAAGTCTGAGTGATGCACTTCGGTGCATCTTTTGCCAAGTATAGCAAGCTTGGCGAATAAGTGCTGGGTAAGACGGGTGGCAGCCGCCACGGTAATACCCGCGGCACGAGTGGTGTCCACGATTATTGGGCTTAAAGCGTCCGTAGCCGGCTGAAATAGTCTCATGTGAAATATAGGTGCTTAACGCCTATGCTTGCATGAGATACTTTTCGGCTAGGGAGTGGGTGAGGTAGAGGGTACTTATGGGGTAGGGGTTAAATCCTGTAATCCTATAAGGACCACCGGTGGCGAAGGCGCTCTACCAGAACACATCCGACGGTGAGTGACGAAGGCTAGGAGAACGAATCGGATTAGATACCCGAGTAGCCCTAGCAGTAAATTATGCAGACTTTGGTGTTGCACTTGCTATGAGCTGGTGCAGTACCGTAGGGAAACTGTTAAGTCTGCCGCCTGGGGAGTACGGCCGCAAGGTTGAAACTTAAAGCAATTGGCGGGGGAGCACACAAGGGGTGGATGCTACGGTTTAATTGAATCCAACGTCGGGAACATTACCTGGAGCGACGGCAAGATGAAGGTCAGGCTAAAGACCTTACCAGATGAGCCGAGAGGTGGTGCATGGCGATCGTCAGTTCGTGGTGTGAACTGTCCGGTTAAGTCCGGTAAGTAATTGAGTGGTGCTATGAAAGCGAAGCTAACAAAGGAATTGTGCTACATTGCTGGCCTTTCTAGGCTAAGCAGTAGCGAAAAATCTATGGTTGGCGTAAAAAGCAATCTAGAAGAGATTGTGCATAGGTTCATTGAATCGGCGATAAAGCTGGGCGTAGAGCCAAAGAAGATAATAATCGAGAGCAACAAAGAGGCAAAGTTCTATCATTCAAGGATAGCAAGCAGCATAAGGGAGATAAGAGAAAATGAAGTTAAGATATTCAGGCACGTCAATGATCATTCCAGAAGCTTTGTGGCTGGAATCTTTGATTCCAGAGGCGAGATTGGAAAGACATTGAAAATTTCTAAGCTAAAGCCGAGCGAGGCAGTAATGCTCAATAACTTGGGTATATATACAAAGAATGAAAAGATTGCAAACGCACATGAGTTTATTATGCTTATCAAAGGTTTTAGCGTTCGCATTGAGCACATTCAATTACCCGGTAACGAACGAGACCCTCGCTGACAGTTGCTACAGGCCTAGCGATAGGCCTGGCACTCTGTTGGGACCGCCTCTGTTTAAAGAGGAGGAAGGAGAGGGCGACGGTACGTCAGTATGCCCCGAATCTCCAGGGCTACACGCGGCATACAGAGGTTGGTACAATGGGTTGCAACTCCGAGAGGAGAAGCTAATCCCCTAAAACCAACCAAAGTTCGGATTGAGGGCTGGAACTCGCCCTCATGAAGCTGGAATCCCTAGTAATCGCTTG
This sequence comes from archaeon, assembly GCA_039793645.1. Classification (GTDB taxonomy): domain Archaea; phylum Micrarchaeota; class Micrarchaeia; order Micrarchaeales; family CABMGC01; genus JAGDYD01. The sequence continues at coordinate 1,959 of JBAMLI010000014.1, read as the reverse complement.
TCACCATCGAGCGGTGAATATGTCCCCGCTCCTTGCACACACTGCCTGTCAGGTCATCCAAATGGGGTGCTAGTGAGGCGGCATCTTCATGGTGCTGTCGAACTAGGATTCTATGAGGAGGGCCAAGTCATAACAAGGTATCCGTAGGGGAACCTGCGGATAGATCACCTCAATATTAGTGTGCAAAGTTGCGAACGCCTCGCATAATTTCCTCAAGACTGTATCATAAGGTTTAAATAATCTCATATCAATATATTAACGAGTTTATCTCGTTATTTATAATGCTTAAAGGTGAATAAAATGGCAGAAAAACCACACTTGAATTTGATCTTTATAGGCCATATAGACCACGGAAAATCTACAACAGTAGGAAGACTTCTTTATGAAACAGGGGCTATAAGCGAGCAAGATATAAAGAAGATGAAGGAAGAAGCTGCAAAATACAACAAGCCAACATTTGAATTCGCTTTCGTTATGGACCAGCTGAAGGAAGAAAGAGAAAGAGGAATTACAATAGACATAGCCCACAAAGAATTCCAAACACCTAAATATTACTTTACAATAATAGATGCCCCTGGACACAGGGACTTTGTAAAGAACATGATTACAGGCGCAAGCCAAGCTGATGCTGCAGTATTAGTCGTCTCTTGCGTAGATGGTGTGCAGGCTCAAACAAGGGAGCATGCCTATCTTGCAAAGGTTTTGGGAATAAATCAGCTTATAGTTGGTATAAACAAGATGGATGCTGCAAATTACGATAGGGTAAAATATGAAGATACAAGAAACTCGATCATAAACCTGCTCAAGACCATAGGCTACGACACAAGCAAGATACTCACAATACCTTATTCTGCCCTTGCTGGGGACAATGTCAAGACAAAGTCAGACAAAATGCCATGGTACAATGGACCTACGCTTCTTGAAGCTCTTGACACATTCCAGGTTCCACCAAAGCCGGTTGACAAGCCGCTTAGGCTGCCGATACAAGATGTTTACAGCATATCAGGCTTTGGCACAGTGCCTGTAGGAAGAGTAGAGACAGGAGTTATGAAGCCAGGCGACCAAATAATAATAATGCCTCCTGGCGTAAAGACAGAGGTAAAAAGTATTGAGATGCACCACCAGCAGCTTCAGAAGGCAGAGCCTGGTGACAACATAGGCTTTAACATAAAAGGAGTAGACAAAAAGGACATAAAGAGAGGTGATGTAGTAGGACCTGCGAACAATCCACCTACAGTTGCACAAGAGTTTACTGCTCAAATAGTAGTAATAAACCACCCTACAGCAATAGCTCCTGGCTACACGCCGGTATTCCATATACACACAGCACAGGTTGCAGCAACAATAACAGAGATCATTGAAAAGAAGGACCCTAAGACCGGCCAGTCTTTGCAGAAGAACCCTGAATTCATAAAGAACGGAGATGTTGCAATAGTAAAGGTAAGGCCAACAAAGCCAGTTGTAATTGAAAAGTACAGCGAATTCCCACAGCTAGGCAGGTTTGCTATAAGAGATATGGGTCAGACAGTTGCTGCAGGAGTTGTTCTCGATGTGGTAAAGAAGGAATAATGATTGCATGCCAGTAGCTAGAATAAAACTTATAAGCAAGAATGCAAACGATGTCAAAAGCATAGCAAACCAGATAATTGAGATAGCAAAGGCTTTGAATATTAAGTATAAGGGGCCCATACCCCTCCCCACAAGGATTCTTAGGGTAACTACAAGGAAGACACCTTGCGGGGACGGAAGCCACACTTTCGAGCACTGGGAGATGCGCATCCACAAGTGGATTGTAGAGATAGACGGAAGCGAGCAGGCCCTCAGGCAAGTAACAAGAATCCCAGTACCAGACACAGTGCAGATAGAGATGACGCTTAGCTGATTTTTAACGTTTTATTTTAGTTCTACCTTAGCTTGCTTTGCCTTTGGTCTATTTTTAAATGTTTCTTTGGCTTCGAC
>JBAMLI010000013.1:0-13696 GCA_039793645.1 archaeon | reverse complement strand
CCGTAATACTCTATTAAGCTCTTTTCTGCGGGTGTTTGTTATTGCCATATGCGACTGTAATTGTAGTAAATTTCAAAGTTTCTCATTTGCCACCTGCCTGTGTTGAGACTTTTATAGCCTCTACATTTGTGCGTGCATGCCCTGATTGTATTATTCAGCCCCTCTCTTTCCATACTCTACTATATTTTTCGATTTACAATATATGCATGGGCCTTCCATTTAGGTCGCCTTAAAATCTTTATGGACTGTGCTCCTTTTATATCATATCAACCGTATTTGCGGACAGAGCCAACATGCTATAAAATTAATCTTATCTCAAATAAAAAAGCTATTCGCATAGCCTATAGCCTCTAAAATTTTTATATTTTTGAGGTTTAATATTAACCAACTGGTACTTGGTGGTTTCTATGGCTAAAAGGAAGATAGGAAAAGCATATAGGAAAGTAGCACTTATAAAAGAGAAAAGAGCTGCCAGGGAAAAATTCAAGAAGATGAAAAGAAGGTATTATTATGCATAAAATAGGAAAGGGGAAGCCTGTTGCATACTTGTGCAAGAGTGGCTCCAATATAGAGGAGCTTTTGAAATGCGCCCAGCAGGCGCGTGGCAGCTTTGTTCAATTGTTCAGAAATAGAAAGGAGGTAAAGGAAAGGCTCCTATCTGCATATTTCAACGCACTGCTAAGGGAAAAAGAAGGTATAATGCGCTCGAACTCGCTTGGAATCGAGACGCTTCTTTTTGTCAGCGGCCAAATGAACATTTCAAAGGCTGTGGCTGAGTTTGGAGTCTCGGGCCCTGGAGAATTCATCCTCTTTGCTTCAAGCAAAGAAGGCGCAAAGGATTTCCTAAAATGCTCGAAAGCAGAGATAGTTGAACCCATACCGCTGAAATTTACAGAAGAGAGCGCTAGGGTTGCTGTTTCTGAGCTCTTGGAAGCTTAAAGCAACAAAAAGATTGCAAATACATACGAAAGCGCAAAACTCGCCAATGCTCCTCCTATCCAAGTTATTGCAATGCTCTTTATGGGTCCTTTAAGCAAGATTCTGTTCTTGTAGCTTAATCCGCTTCCATAAATGCTTGCTATATACGTCTGGCTATTCGAGAGTGGCACTCCAAACAATGTAGCAAGCTCAACTAGAATTATCGAGACAAGCTGCGAGTTTACAGCGTTTATGTATCTTAGCGAGAGTATCTCATTGCTTACTCTTTTCAGCTCGCCACCGCTCAGAAAGATGCTTCCAAAAATTATTGCAAAAATTGCCACAATTAGGGAGTAGCTGCTTCTCGGAAGTGAAGAATAGAGAAGCCCTATTGTATTTGCACCCAGCGTGAAGGCAGCAAAAAATGAGAGCAAAATGATAAGGAGCCTTATAAAGCCAACAACATTCCAAATATCACCTCTTCTTGCAAGGAAGTAAGAGCTATGCATGAGCGGCTTTATCAACAATATTGACACGATTGGGGCAAGAATCCAAAATGAAACAACAAACGCCATAAAGCCCCAATTTACGTTCATGCCAAGAGCCATGCTTATGCCAAGGAGTATCGCTGTGAAGTTTACTGAGAGAGACTGTGGTATGCGCATCTTGTGTGCTACTATGAATACGAATATGCCAACGGTAAGTGCTACAATTATAAATGGCTCAGCCTTTGTGGGCATTATAGCGTAGACCCCTTTCCCTAGCATGTTGCCCTCGACTATGAGCCCGGATATGTACCCAATTATTGCGATTAATATGCCTGTGCTTTTTCTTGTTATCTTGCCGCCTATCATTGACCCTGAACAGACAGGCAGGTTATTTCCAGATACTAGAGATATAAGGATGAAAGCAAGAAAAAACAAAAAAAATTCTTCGAGCAAGAAATCACGATAAGATTGATGACATGACAGTCATGAATATGTCTGATGAGTCCTCGCAATTGTCAAGTATATCATCTGCCTGGTGCACAAGCTCAATTATGTGGTAAAATGTCTTGAAGTCCATCTTCCTCTTGTATACTTCATCAAAAAGCTTGTCCTTTATCTCATCGCCTTTTTCTTCAAGCCTTTCTATCTCCTTTCTGTACCTGCTTACCTCGTCTATTCTTCTGCTCTTGTGCATTTTTTTCATTATAAAGAGCGCACTGCGCGCCAAATCCAATATCTCTACAAGCCCGCTACTTACCCTCTTGTTGAGCTTCTTGTCTTTTATGTTATACCTTACGAATTCTCTAGCCAGGTTATACGTTGAGTCTATTATATTATCTTCTTTGTCGACAAGCTCTAGCATTGTGTCTATAAGGTTTGGAGCAACTGCGCCATTGGTTATGTCTTCAGCTATGCCAAAGGCAACCTCATCGGATTCTTTTTCCAGCGCCCTTATTCCTTCAATGCTGCCTCCTTTCCTTATGAGCTTTTCGAGCGCGCTAACAGCCTCTAAACCTATATCTACAATTTTGCCAAATTTTAGTATAAGCTTTTCTTCCCCGCCTTCAAGAATTCTCTCTATGAAACCCATAAGATCACTCTTTGTATTCAAAATTTAATATGTCATATATCCTCTTTGCCTTCTTTTTGCCTATCTTGTTTACATCCATAAGCTCTTCAATGCTTGCATTGGCTACATTCTTTATGCTCTTGAACTTTCTAAGCACTTCATGCGAGAGTTTTGGGCCTATGCCAGGCATAGAAGATATTATGAGCCTCTGCCACTCCTCCTCTGTGAACGCCCTCTTTGCTCCCTTAAGTCTGGGTATTCTCTCTTTCTTATCCTGCTCTCTCTTTGCTATCATGTAAAGCAGCCCGGCAGTCTCCTCTTCGTTTGCAGAAAGCATTACCTGCACATTATAATCAATGTACAAGCTTACTATCGTACCGAGTATTACGTTGCTGCTCAACCTATATTCGCTTCCATCGCCCTCTATGATTATTATGGGCTTTGGAAAACTGGATTTCAGCCTTTCAACTTGATCAAAAAGCCTCCCATCCATGATAGAATTTTCAAAGTCACTTACGCCCTTTCTCTCTACGCAAACTCTATCAGAGAGTATATAGTCTCCTACAGGGAGGGATGAAAACTCAAGCTCTGCACCCATCTCGCTAAGCGCCTCCATCAGGGCCAAGTTTCTTTCCCTGTTGTCAACGAGGATTTTGACCATAATTATAAATTGGTTATGCATAAATTAAATAGATTTTCATGGCCAGGCGTGTGAGCAAAAGGAAGAGGCCAAGCAGGGAGGAGTATGTGCTAAAAGAGCAGCTCAAGATAGAAGAGGGAGTATTTGACAATAGGACAATGCTCAGCCTAGGCAAGCTTTTTACCCACAATGTGATCTCAAGAATGCATTTTCTTATAGCAAGGGGAAAGGAGTCTGATGTATACCTTGCTGCCCCAGGAAGCGCCATAAAAGATGAGCTGGTTGTTGTTAAGATTTTTAGGATTGAGACCTCAAGCTTCGACAGAAGGCTTGACTACATAATTGGCGACCCACGGTTTGAAAAAATAAAGAGGGGCATGTACCATATAGTAAATGCATGGTGCAAGAAGGAATTCGGCAACTTAAAGCTCGCGGAGATGGCTAAAGTCAATGCCCCAAAGCCTTATGCATCATTTGGCAATGTCCTTGCAATGGAGTTCATAGGAGAAAATGGCGTACCTGCAAAAAACTTAAAAGAGACGAGCCTTGAGAATCCAAAAAAAGTTTTTGAAGAAATAATAAAAAATATAAAAAAGCTCTACAATGTAGACCTAGTCCATGCTGACCTAAGCGAATACAATATACTCATGAAAAATGAAAAGCCGTATATTATAGACTTTGGCCAAGCAGTAGTTGCTTCCCATCCGAAGGCCATGGAGTTCTTAAAGAGGGATATAAGCAACATATCGATGTACTTTTCAAAAAAGTATGGCATTGACGCAGATCCAGAAAGTATATTCCTCTCTATCACTGAAAACAACATTGGAAATAAGTAGTGAATTTCCAAAAGCGCTTGCTAATTATTATATATTTTTCTGCAGAACTTAAATTGGGGTAAGATGATAGATGATGGGGGGTATGTAAAGGTTGCTAGCCATAAGCTCAAAAGCGAAACCAGTGTAAAAACAAAATACGAAGAACTTTTCAAGCAGGCTCTTATCGATGCGAACATTCCTGCTTTCTATGAGGTTGCTTCATTCCCCGTCGAAGAAGTTAAGAATGGCAGATCTTACCTTCCTGATTTTATAACGGCCCTTTTCATAAAAGGGAAGGAGGTGGTAATTGAGCCACATGCGTCGCCGCTGATTGATATTAGATACTTAGAAAAAATAGATGGGTTTAGGAAGAATTTTAATTTCTACTTGGTGCTCGTTTCGGATACACAGATGGAGGAGCTCAATTCTAGGATCGGCGTAGAGATCCTCAATTTTGTCGATGCATTCTGGTTTGTAGAAGAGGAAAATCTTTCCTATAGATGGGAAGAAAAAGAAAAGGAGGTAGTCTCAAAGCTATTGGAATTGAAGAGCCAGGCAACTCAAAAGAGCGAAAGCGAGGTGATAAATAATATTTATCCTAAAATAAAAGAAGCTGAAAGGGTAAAGGAAGAGGTTGAAAAGCTAAAATCATACAAGGAAGCAAAAAGGCATTGAGCAAAAACTTATGGAACGTTATAGCCTCTCTTTTTGAGTTCCTCCTTGTCCATTAGGCTGTACCTCCAGATTATATCGCCGCGCTCATTGCTCTGTACAATCCAAGGCTTGACAAGCACTATGTCGCCTTCCTTCACCCAAAAGAGCCTTTTGAGCCTCCCTGGTATGGTGCAGAGCCTTTCGTTGTTGTCAGAGCAGAGTACCAAGAAATTTGAAGCCCCTGTTGCCTTCGTAACCCTGCCTATAAGCTCGTTGTCTTTTGGCAGCACAAGCTTATGTACAACAGGCTCTTCATCTTTCATGCTATCACTAATAATACTTTACAGTATACCTTGCGCCGCACGCTTCGCATACTATAGTGACAAAGCCCCTCTCCATGTTCTCGAACCTTGTGTCTGGCTTGTGGCACTCTTTGCATATAACATAAGTATTGAAATATTTCTTTATCTTTTCATTGATCTCTTCATTGCTTACTCTCTTGCTTATTATAAGCCTGCCTTCTTCTACGCTCGCTGGGGCAGCAAGCTCCTTGCTTATGTATCTTCCAAATTCCTTGATGTCTCTCCTTGCAATGTCTGCTATTTGCGAGAAGTTCCTTATTATAGTCTTGTTTCCTTGGATAATTGAATCAGCTAATGGAATTTTGAAGTCAGAAACCTCTTCGCTCAGCTTCGGAAGCTGCGCAAACGCCCTTTCAAGTAGTGAATCATAATCATATTCCAAAAGCATCACCGCAAAGACTATTTATCATCGAACTATTTTATATCTTTGCTTTCTATGCTCCTAAAAATATTGATACTATTATTTATTTTTTGGTATAGCTAATACAAAACATGCTTGAGTTAAAAGTAGGGCATAGAGGAGCTGGCGGAGAAGCACCGGAGAACACACTGAAAAGCTTCGAAGAGGCGATAAAAAGCAAGGCTGTAAACGCCATAGAGCTTGACGTTAGAAGGACAAAAGACAAAAAGCTCATTGTCATGCATGACGATAAGCTTAAGCGGCTTGCTGGCATAGACAAGCATATCTTTGAGCTGAGCCTCAGAGAGATCAAGGAGATAGACATTAAAGGGGAGAAGATACCCACCCTCAAGGAGGCGCTTGAGTTTATAGACCACAAAGTAAAGCACATCCTTATAGAAATCAAAGAGCCAGGCTATGAAGATGAAATCCTCAAAGAAGCCAAAAGCGTGAAAGATATTGCGATTATAGTCTCTTTCCATGAAGAAGCGCTTGAGCGCGTCAGGACGATTAGCAAAGATATAGAGACAGGCTTCATATATGTAAATGAAAAAAAGCCGATAGAAAAGGCTTTGGCTCTTGGAGCGCAGTATCTGCTTCCGCTCTATAGGTTCACGCACAGCGAAGATATTCAAAAAGCCCATGAAAAAGGGCTTAAAGTAATAGTATGGACTATAAACACAAGAGAGGAGGCTGAAGAGTACGCAAAGAAGGGCGTAGACGGCATAGCAACTGACTATCCTGAGATATTAAGGGGCCTTTAAACAAAAAAACAAAAATTCAGAGAAGCGCATACGTGATAAAGACTGGGGCAAGGAGTATTGAGATTGTGCTTACTACCTTTATCATTGAGTTCAGCGCGGGTCCTGCTGTATCTTTCAGCGGGTCTCCGACTGTATCACCAATGACTGCTGCTTTATGTGCATCACTTCCCTTTCCTCCAAAGTTTCCTGCTTCTATGTACTTCTTTGCATTGTCCATAGCTGCGCCACTGTTTGCCATGAAAAGTGCAAGCATAAAGCTTGCGGGTATCATGCCTACAAGAAGCCCACCTAGTGCTTCTTTTCCTAGAATCAACCCTACTGCTATGGGAGTTAGTATTGCAATCAGTTCAGGAACGACGAGTGCCTTGAGGGCATTTATTGTAGCTATGTCAACAGCCCTTGCATAATCTGGCTTTGCCTTTCCTTGAAGCAAGCCTTTTATGGTCTTTACCTGCCTTCTCACTTCTTCTACCATCAGGTTTGCAGCTTTTCCAACTGCCTCCATCAAGAATGAAGAAAAGACGAAAGGCATAAGCGCCCCTATGAATACGCCTATTGTAACCATTGGGTTGAGCGCATCTATGCTTGTAAGCCCTACAGCTTGAGCAAATGCAACAAACAATGCAGTCGCTGAAAGCGCTGCGCCCCCTATTGCAAAACCTTTGGTTGTAGCTTTTGTCGTGTTGCCGATTGCATCAAGCTTGTCTGTGACTTTCCTTACGCGCTCGTCAAGCCCTGCCATCTCTGCTATGCCCCCTGCATTGTCAGTTATCGGGCCGAAAGAGTCTATAGTCAATATTGTTGCTGTAAGTGAGAGCATGCCTACTGCTGCTATTCCTATGCCATAAAGCCCAGCAGCCTCGTAGCTAACAAAGATTGCAGCGATAACGGCAAGCACAGGGAACCATGTTGTCCTAAGCCCTATGGCAAGGCCCATTATTACATCGGTGCCACCTCCTCCTTTTGCTGCCTCTGCAACCTTTATTACAGACTTGCTTACATTTCCCGTATAATAATCTGTTATCCAGAAGACTAGCAGTGCAAGCACAAGCCCAGAGAATACTGCGTAGAAGTAACTCATTGGCAGCGAAAGGTACCAAGTCAGTATAAAGTCGAGGATCGCTGCTATTACGACTGAAGATCCTATGCCTTTATATAGGGCTGCAGTTGCATTCTCATTTTTGACATTTATGAAAAGAAGGCTTAGCAAGCTGCCTACAATGCCTATTGCTGCAACATAAAGCGGGTAGGCAAAATTAAGCGCCATTGAAGAAATTCCATATGCTATTAGCAAAGAGGCAACAAGCGTAACCGCATAACTCTCAAAGACATCGGCGCTCATTCCTGCACAGTCTCCAACATTGTCCCCAACATTGTCGGCGATTACAGCAGGATTTCTTGGATCATCTTCAGGCAGGTTTAGCTCTGTTTTTCCAACAAGATCAGCCCCAACATCGGCTGCTTTTGTGTATATGCCTCCACCCACCCTAGCAAAAAGCGAGACAAGCGAGGCACCAAAACCAAAGCCAATAAGGAGCTCTGCTTTTGAAATAGTAAGATATATTAAGAGCAGGCTTATACCAATAAGCCCAAAGCCCACAGCAGCAAAGCCCGTGACTGAGCCTCCTATTATGGCTGTTTTGAATGCTGAATTTGTCCCATTCTCTGCGCTCTTTGCAGTCCTAACATTTGCCCTTACAGCCACATTCATGCCTAGGTAAGCAGTAAGGTAAGAGGCTATGGCTCCTGTCAAGAATGCTATTGTTGTCTCAATGCCATGCGGCAAGAAGAGGAAAAGTATTGCAAGAATGAGTGCGAAGATACTTATTGTCTTTAGCTGCCTATTCAAATATGCCTTCGACCCAGATTTTATCGCATTTGCTATCTCCTGCATTTTCTTGCTTCCTTCGTCCTTCCTCAAAACTATGTATGCTGCCACTAGGGCATATACCAGCGCTACAACTCCTATCAGCAAAGTGTAGTAATAAAACTCCATCCTACCCCCTTAGCTTATAATTTATTTTGCTTAATCTTTTTAAACATAATCTTTTAAGCAAGAGTTCTTTTAAAAATTTCTTTTAAGCTTAATGGCTTGGGCTGAGCAAAAAAATCTGAGCCAACAATACAGGGTGGAGAAGTAGAATGGGAAAAAAGGAGCTTGGTGGGGAAGATAAGCCCGATTTTTTCCAAATTTAATATAAAGAAAGAAGTATTTAAATAATTCTAAAATAAATGATTTATTTGGAAAAATTTGTCATTTTGTATATGGAGGCCCCCACGGCGCACGTCTGTAATTACTTACTATATCCAAGCTCCTGAACGGATAACTGCCTTTCAAAAGACTCGTTATCCTTGCCTTCTTTATTGCTACATGCTCTTTGTCAAAGATCTCATAATGGGCGTTTATTGCATGCTCAGCCGCATCCTTTTCATCGTCAAACAGGCCTATTGCAAGGAACCTATAGCTCCCGCTCATCGGTGCAAGGAGCTGGAAGGTGTTTAGCAAAGGAAGCTCCTTGTCGTATTCTTGGTAATAGTGCATCATCCTTATTGATCTTGCTGGCGTGTCCTTTGCAAACACATAGTTTGCTACGAATGTTAGGATATAATTCTTGTGTGGATTGTTTGCTGCTATAGTAAACCTCTTTATAATACCCTCCTTCTTGAGCATATGTATCCTGTAGTTGAGCGTTGTTCTGTTTATTCCAAGCCTCTTCGAGAGCTCTGTAAGGCTTGTCCTGCTGTTCTTTGCAAGCTCTGCAAGGATGAGCCTGTCCTTTTCATTGAGGTTTGACATTGTGAGCTGGTCTGGATTTATAGGCAGATAGCCAAAATTATTCACCATCAGCGTGCTTGGGTATATCTTTGGCTCAAAGTCTGCGAGCAGGCTTGGAAACTTGCTTTCCCATACGATATAAAGCATTGAATCATTCAACCTTGCATTTATTATCAAATCAAAATCTCCTTCGCATAGATATGCGTTGCTTACTACCCTGTCATTTTCCAAGAGCCTCCTTAGGTATTCCTCTTCCGGCTTCTTCTTGAACTTTAAGATAATGATGTGCCTCTGCGTCAGGCCTATCTTCTCTTCATCAAGCTCGATGGTGAAGTGGATCTTAAGTCTGTCTATCAATTTGTTGAGTATCTTGCTAGCAGTTATCCTTGAGCATTTTGCAGCCTCTGCAAGCTCCTCTAGCGATGTGGTTGCGTCCTCACTTATCTTCCTCAATATTATCTTTTCCCTGTAGTTGTATAGGTCCACAATAAGAGTTGGCAGTTTCTAATATAAATATTTACATTTTGACAAATTTCTGCAAATATTTCTTAATTTGCAGTATAGGATTAAATTTCTTAAAATAATAGCCCTTTACGAATGATATGAAGATGAAAATCAAGGGCTACATACTTGTCATACTCACTGTGCTAGAACTTTCTTTACTTCCAGTTTTTACCGGGCTAGGCATATTAAACATTAGCGTACTCCAATTCCTTTTTTACACATTCCTCGTTGGCACAGCCACCTCATTCTTGGCCCTTATTGCTGCAAAGAGGCTTAGGGGCTTGTTTGGAATCCTTTCAAACAAAAGGGCGTTAGGCACCTTGATAATTGCAGGCATGCTCAACTATGCTGTAGCCCAGCTGCTAATAGCAATTGCCATAAAAGGCACAAACCCCATAGTCGTTTCACTCATAACTAAGCTCTGGCCTATAATCATAGCAATTATGCTTCCATTTACCTTAAAGATAAGAATGGCGAAAGGCCAGTTGCTTGCCCTTCTTTTGGGCTTTGTGGGGGTTTATATTCTTGCAACTCATGGGAGCATAGCTCCAAGACTTTTTGGTGCAGCATTCATAGGCATAGCTGTGCTCTCGACCTTTGCTACGGCTGGATCTAATATCATGATACGCTCGCAGAACCAGGATGTTTTTAGCCAAGTATTTATATTCAATGCAAGCTCGCTGATTTTTATCGCATTGATTGTCTCCCTTCTAAATGTTCAGTTTGAGCCTATCGACAGCTATATTATTATCTCATTCCTTTTCATTGGTGCAATCAGCTATTCGCTTGGGGCGCTCATGTTCTTCTATACCCTTAAGATGTTTGATCCTCTTCTTATTGCAAACTCAACGTATGCAACCCCCATACTTACCATGATCTTTTCGTATATCATGCTTGGAACACCATTCTACCCCTACTATCTCATATCCTTTGCCTTTATAATACTTGCCTTAGCCATTCAGCAAAGGTATGCAAAGAGGGCCCCGAGGTACTCCCCAAGGGAAAGAAAGCAGGGAGTGCATATTCCTCTCTTTGATATTAGCGGCGCATTTATAAATACAAAGAGCGCTGAGATAGCAAATGCAATAGGAAACAGCGGGAGGGCTTTGGGGGCAAAAATCAAGACTACCACAAGCCAAAGCTTCAATGAAATAGACCCCAACAAATATGGATGCATAATCTTCACTGCAAACAACCACAAGGGCTATGCAAGCCCTGAAGAGCTTGAGTTTATAAAAGACATAGTCGGGGCAGAGAAGGATGAAGATGTGCTTGTGTGCGTAGGCAGGCCTGATGAGGCTGAAAAGGCAATATATGAATATATCACTAAATTCACTGATTTTGAAAGCCCTGTGCCTGGAATTTTAAATGGGCATGGAGATGAGAAGGTAGAGAAGATTATATAATTATAAGCTATGGTGGCTATTTAATATTTAAATTATAATTTGCAATATATCTTTGATGGAAAGAGAGCAAGAATATGCCAGGGAGCTTGGAAAGCGCAGCATGACTATTGCTATTATTCTGTTGAATGTAGCCTCTATAATACTCCTTTTTTCTTCGATTTTTATCATACAGATACTTTCTATAGCCTATGGCACTGGGGCTGGCGCGCTCATTCAGAGCAAGCAAGACAATATGAGCGTGGCTCCCATATTGCAGCCTAGCGTTGCAAATCTAGCCCATATATATTCAAGCATAGCAGAAGCGTACATCCTCTTGATAATAGCGCTTATAAGCGAAGGCATCGGATTTGCCTTTGTAGTAAATGAGAGGAGCAAAAGCAAAAAGTATATCGGTATGCATGCTTCCCTTGTGCTGATATTTGTGCTCCTCTATTATATAATACTCTCCAGCCTTTCAATAGCAAACATCTCGCTCTACATAAATATAGCCTCAGTAGCTATAGTGCTTTCATTTGCTGTAGACGCTTACCTTGCGTATGCATTTTCTTCAATAAAAAGAAAGCAGCCTAGAAAGACCAATATAAGCATAAACCCATCTACGCCTTTCGGCAATGCGCTAGAGCTGCAGGAGAAGCTTTTTTCACAGCTTGGAGGCAATCTAAGGATAGTTGACAAGCACTTCAACTCAAACTCCCTCTCCAACCTCTACAGGCTTGTTTCACCATATTTGAAAAATCTGACGGCAATAAGGATAATAACATCAAAAGAGATGCTGGATAAAAACTTTGCAGTCAATTACAACGACCTAAAGGCAGAGCTTGCCAAGAGCAATGTTGAGATAGAGCTTAGGATCATGAGCGACGAGGCGGCAAAGGAGCAGCATGAAAGATTTATGTTTGATTCAGAGAATGCTTACAAGATACCCCCCATAAACATAATAACAAGGAAGAGCGAGCATATAGTAAGGATGTCTTTGGCTGATGCAAAGAAAAGATACGAAGAGCTTTATAGGAATTCAGTAAAGTTCGAAAACTTTTACTCGATAGCAAACAATGAGGCCAAATAATTGGCTAAGCCATGGAAAGGCATAGCACAAAAGATACATTTATCTTTTTTTCCGCTTCAATATTTATTGAACCCGTGGGCGAGCCTATGCCGATTAAAAAGAAGAAGGCGACCAAAAATGTGCTTAAAGAGGGCAAAAATCCAAGAATAAGGCAAATAGCAACAGGAAAAGCAAAAAAAGCAGGCAAAAGAAAGAATGCTCCAAGGGTGAAAAGGGAAGGAAGGGCTTTAACCTCGCGCAGAGCAGAAAAAAAGAAAGTTGAACAGCCAAAAAATTTTGAGGAATTTTTGGAAGAAAAGATAGCCAACAAGAATGTGACTTTCATAAATACACCTACGCTTCAAGACATTATTTATAGCTCAACGCCATCGCTGAGGGAGATTGCTTATAAGTCAGGCTTCTCGTTTGGGAAGAGCCTCTATGAGCATGGAAAGGGCATAGAGAAGCTTGCAGAGGCCCTCGAAGCTGCAGGGCTCAAAGACTTGCTCTATTACCCATTTGAGGACAGAGCCATAATAAAAGCAAAACCAGAAAGCAGCTACAATATAGGCAAGCAGATGCATATCTTTGAATCAGGCATAATCGCAGGCTTCATGAGTGCTGCGTCGGGAAAGATAATATATGTGAGAGAAAACAAATGCACGTTTGATGGAAGCGAGATGTGCGAATTTTTAGCTGAGCCGAAGGAGAGCCTCAAGCCTGAAGGTGGCTACAATGAAGACATTGTGGAAGATATAGCAAACGCAATCTTATCTTCAAAGACGCCAAAGCTATCGCAGGAATACATGCTCTTCTCAATGCTTCCGCTTATGAAGGAGCCGATAAAAGACGAGATAGCCAAGGTCTTCTTTGCTGCAGGCTCTAAGCTTGGAGAAATGGGCGTGGAGCCTGAGAAGCTCGGAGAAAAGTTCGGCATAAAGATAGCCAAAACAAAGAAAGGCTTCGTGCTCTCTTACAGCCCATTGAACTCTCTCAAGGGATTTGTAGACATATCGTCTGCCCTTTTTGCAGGCATGGCAAGGAGCATGGGAAGTAAGAGCGTTGAGCTAAGCGAGAGCCCCACAAAGGAAAATACCTACAAGGTCTACATAAGACTTGCATAAAAAAATTTTATTTTGCAAAAATGTTTGCAAATTTTATCATTCTAAGATTTAGAATCACGGCGGCGTGTAGCCAGACCACCAGTTGCTTACAAATTTGACGTTGGTAGGCACGCCGTTGTTGCCATTGCCACTATAGTCGTTGGCATCGCCATTGAGTGGATACCATGCTACGAGGTGCTGCAGATCAATAGGCGCACCACCTATGCCCTCGAGGTAGAGGGCTTGTATTTCGTTTGATGGAAGTGAAGTGTTGTAGATTTGCACGTTTGCGATTGTACCATTAAACCACGCACCATTGCAAGCCATTTCACTACCTATACATGTGGTGCCACTTGTAAGCTGAAACGAATTACTAGATGGACCAGCATTGTCTAAGCCTGAATAGCCCCCTCCATACAAATAAATATACTTGTAATTGTTTGTGATATTGTAAACCCAAGCAACAAAATACCACGTGTTGTCTGCTAAGGTTTTGCTGCCTGATATATCATCACCAAAAAAGCCAAAATATATTTTATCTGATCTTATCACCAAGTGCATGCAAGTGTCTGTAGAACAACCTTTTGTACTATTTCCTTCACCAAAAACTGAAATATCATATGGTCCTTCTGCTGCCCTGGGGCTATTTATCCACGCAGTAACAGTGAAGCTTCTTTTATATAATGGTATGAAACTTGAGGTATCTATATGACTATTAGAAGCAGGCGTAAAATAAGCAGCATATTCTGGCA
>JBAMLI010000012.1:0-1751 GCA_039793645.1 archaeon | reverse complement strand
AGAAAGCATGTCTCCAAGCTTTGCTGGCTTGATGTACTCAGCATGGGATTCAACAGTTACAAAGCTCACTTTGCCTTCAAGCAATGAGAAGTTGGGGAAGAGCTTTGACCTAAATTCGTCTAGCGCATCTGTGAAAAACCTGTAATAGCTTGCAAAGTGCACTATGCCCTGCGCATCAGTATCATATAGCCTTACCTTTTCCTTGAATAAAAACTCCATGCGAATACCTTTGGCGGGGGCGGGATTCGAACACGCGACCTCTAGATTTCTTAGCAATCATCGCACAAGGCTCATCACTCATGAGGCTTTGCCTATGAGTCTAGCGCTCTAACCAACTGAGCTACCCCGCCACATTTTATTTTTTGAAGGAAAAGATATAAAGATTATATGCGATAAGCAAGTATGCGAAATGGAATAGACCTTGACGATGTAATGAATGTACTCGATTCGCTTGAGGAGAGGGAAAAAGCTCAGGGGAGAAAGCAAAGCGGCAAAATGCTTGTGGGGAAGGTAGAGCATTTTTACGACAAGATAAATGTCGCTGCAATAAAGCTCACAGCCCCTCTTGCTGTCGGCGACATTATAGAAATAGGCAATGAGGAAGAAGCCATAAGGCAAAGAATTGAGAGCATGCAGATAGACAGGAAGGACATAAGCAAAGCAAATGCTGGTGATTTTGTAGGGATAAAGCTCAAATACAAGGTCGATGCTGGCAAGGATGTGTATAAAATATCAGCTGAGCAATAATCTCTTTTTGGGCTAAAGATGCGATCGCCGGGATTTGAACCCGGGTCGTTGGCTTGGAAGGCCAAAGTCCTACCAGGCTAGACTACGATCGCACTACATGTTAAATAAAATTGGATATTTATATTTCTTTTGAAAGATATGCGCATGAATATTATTAAAAGTGTCGCTGGACTACGCCTACCTTGTCATTTATAATCTCTTGTAATAATCCACTTAGACTGATGTTTATTGTTCTTCAAATAATTCTACTCTATTTTATTATTGGCATTTTCTTTATTTTTTTTCCATTGTAGGTGTAGCTTCCAATTCCGTTTTCGTTTATTGAAACGAGCTTGAAACCATCTTCATTGTATTTTGGCCCAAGAGTCTTTTTGTCGTTTTCTTTTAGCGTTGTGCCACGCCTCAACGCTTCTAAGCCACGCTTATATTCTGTGTCTTCTATTAGCTTTTCATGCAACTTCTCATACTCCTTTTCGCTGAGCTCTATCCTTCTCTCCAGAGATTTTATGTTTATTAGGCTTGCCATCTCTTCCCTGCTTCTTTCTACTGGGATAAGCTTGTTTATTGTTGTGCCGGATCCGCTGCCGTAGGAAGCCCATATTATAGGCTTGTACTTTGGTGCATTTAAGAGGAGGCTTGCAGTTGCAACGACTATGGAATTATTGTATGAATTGCCTATCTGCGAAGGAAGCAATATTGCATAAAGCACACCTTTTTCTTCTATAAATTTCTTGAAGCCTGTGGTTTCTCTCACCTTCTTATGGTACTCCCAAAGGGCTTTTATCTCAGGGCTTTTTGCTATATATTCTATTATCTCTTCTTGGTTACCTTCTTCTTGATATTTGCTTGAGACCAGTCTTATAAGCTCTATCTCACTTCTTGAAGATCCAAGTGGCTCCTTCCCTATCTCTTTTTCGAGTTCATGTATCCTCCCTGATACTCTAAGATGATGCGTATACAAGAATGAAGCCAAATATATTGCCTCCTTTGAAAATGGCACATGG
>JBAMLI010000011.1:0-1759 GCA_039793645.1 archaeon | reverse complement strand
TGTTGAAGCTTGTGTTTACTATTCCACCTATGCCTGTCTCTTTTTTGATGTGCTGTATAAGCTCCCTGAATCTCTTATTCTCTTTTCCCAGTATCTGCGGCCTAGTTGTGCCGTCTATGTGGGATGCAGCAACAAGATCATTCCAATGCTCCCTCTTCACCCTGTATCCAACTGTCATAAACCTGTTTGGCCTTATGTAGTTGTCAAGAAGCTTTGGCGCATCTTCTTCTAGTATTGTGCTTGCAAATGGCTGGTAATAAGGTCTCTTTTTGATTATAATGTTTAGCTTGTTTCTGTTTTCTGGATCATTTCCAAGCGCCAACACGCTCCTGTTCCCAAGAGCTCTTGGTCCATATTCCATCCTTCCTTGGAACCATAGGACAATCTGGTTCTTCTCAGCTATAAGCTCAGCGACATACTTTACGATATCCTTCCTTTCTTCATATCTTATCGAGCCCTCTTTTGCATATTTCTTGAGTACTTCTTCTATCTCACTGTCTGCATACTCGGGCCCATAGTAAAGGTTGTCTATCTGCTTTTGGTTGAAGACTCCATTTTCCTTGTAATCTACATAGTATGCTGCGCCCATCGCCAAGCCGCCATCGCCCATGTGCGGAAAGACAAAAAAGTCCTTCACCTCTGGCAGCTCATTTATGAGCATGTTTGTTATTATATTTGAGAAGAATCCCCCTGCAACAGCCACGTTTCTTATGCCTGTCTCTTTGATATACTGCTTGACTATCTTAAGCACTTCTCCTTCAACGTATTTCTGCACTCCATAAGCAAAAGCCTCCCTATTGTATTTCCAAAGTATGTGGTCTTTTATGTATTCAGCAAGAAGATACTCAAACTTTATTCCTGAGTCGCTCTTAAGCTTTTTCTCCTTTTCATCGTAGTATACTATTTCTTTCAGCTCCGGCACCTCTGCAGGATAAGAATATGCAGCAAGGCTCATGAGCTTGCCTTCATCCTCGCTGTAGCGCATGTCAAGGGCTACGGTTGCCGCGCCGTAGAGGATTCCTATGCTTGCGCTTGCATCAAACTTGTTTATCCTCTTTAGTTCTCCATTGTCTCCTATTGAGATGCTTCCGCTCAGCCCATCCCCTGCCCCATCAAGCGTTATGACAAGAGCTTCCTTGAAGCCTGAAGCATAGTATGCTGAGGCTGCATGCGCTATATGGTGCTCAACCCATTCTATCTTCTTTTCAAGCCCAAGGCTTCTGAGCTTCTTTGAGATTATGTATGATCCTATGTTTGTGCCGAGCCACCTCCACGCCCATTTTGGGTTTTGGTTTTGCACAAGCTTGAATATGATGTTCTTTGCATGCATGCTGAGCCTTGAAGGCTTCGGCACCTCTTTTCTCCAAAGCATCCTCCTTTTGACCTCAAGGTTCGGCCAGATTCTTGCAAAAAGCGCACTCCCGCCATACCATGCATAGGCAATCCTCTCTATTTCATTTTCCTTTAGCTGCTTCGCCAAATAGTTTATGGAATTTGCCGGGAAGCCCACTTCATTTTTCCTTCGAGTGAATCTCTCTTCATTCACAGCTCCTATGATATTTCCTTTTTCCACAAGCGCTGCGCCAGCATCATGCGCATCATGTATTCCAAGTACTGCCATAAAAATCCAAATTATTTAGGAAAGTAGTTCTTATAAAACCAATTGTATGATATGCAATGTAGCCTAAGAATGCATAAATTAATAGTCTAAAAAGGTTTATAAGCGCAAAGCCTTTAGTTATATATGAGTGCATTTTGA
>JBAMLI010000010.1:9044-14126 GCA_039793645.1 archaeon | reverse complement strand
CAAGCCGAAAGGAACCCCACGAATTTATTCGTGGGAGGATGTCAGTTTCTTTATGTTTGCATAATCGCTTATAAGCCTAGCTATTATGGCACTTTCCTTAGTATAGAGCAGTATAGAAGGTTTGAACCTTAAGCTATCAGCTATTTCCTTTGCTTTTTCTTAAAGCCTAAAAGAGCCTTTCTCTTTTTCAGCTCTATTGCCTAGGGCAATTCCTACAGAGCTTATTGCAAATAGTGTGAAAGTGCTATTAGCACTAGTGCGAGTGCCTCCAGCGAGTAACCATTAATTCTAAAGAGCCTAAAAAAGGTCGCCAAAGACTCTAATGTACAAACAAATACTAAAAGCCATCTTCCAGAAAGCTTTAAATATTTTAAAATTAAAATAGTTTAAAATTAAACCACAAAAGATAACAGTTAAAAAATGATAAAATGGAGAAAGAGCTTTTAGAAAGAATAAAAAGCATAGCACTCGAGCTGAAGCTGCTAAGGTGCATAGGCCGCGGAGAGGCTTACCCATACAGCCTTCTAAAAGAGCTCCAAAATTTGAAGATAGGCGAGTTTAAGCTCTCAAAGTCAGATGTATATAATGCTATTGGCTCGCTTGAACGCAAGGATTACATAAAACTTTCAAGGCAGGTGGGAGCGAAGAAATATTACAAGTTGACTTCAAATGGGCGCAAAGCATTAAGCAGCGCAAAAAGAATACTCCTTAAAACGATGGAAGAGATCTCAAAAATGCTCTGATGGTATTATGGAATACTCAATAATAATCGAAAATCTAGTTAAGAAATTCGGAGACTTCACAGCGGTAAATAATATTAGCCTCAAAATAGAGAAAGGCGAGTTCTTTGGGTTTTTGGGCCCGAACGGTGCAGGCAAAACAACCACCATAAACATCATCATGGGCCTTCTTGATCCTACATCAGGTAGGGTGATAGTAGAAGGCATGAATACTTCAAGGGACATAGAGAGGATAAGGCAAATCATAGGGCTAGTAACACAGGAGACAATAGTTGAGCCTGAGCTTACCGTTATGGAAAACCTTCGCCTTTTTGGGAGGCTTTACCACGTTCCAGAAGATGAAATAGAGGAGCGTGGAAGGAACCTCCTCAAGATGGTTGGACTTGAGAATTTTTCAGATGCTTATGCGGGCGTTCTTTCTGGAGGAATGCAGAGGAGGCTTGCCGTTGCAAAAGCACTCATACACAATCCAAAAATACTAATACTTGATGAACCAACAACCGGGCTAGATGTGCAAAATAGGACGAATTTTTGGAACCTTCTTGAAAAGGTAAATAGGGAAAGAGGCATTACCATTCTTTTGACAACGCAGTACTTGGAAGAAGCAGATAGGCTCTGCCAAAGAATAGCAATAATAGACCACGGCAAAATTGTTGCGCTTGGCACGCCTTCAGAGCTAAAGAGAAGCATTAGCAGAGGTTCAATACTCGAGATCTCCGCAGAAAAGGGTGCTCTTGTCCAAGCCGCAGAGATAGCAAAGAAGCTTTTCAGGCAGGAGCCTAAGATACAAGGAGACAGGTTCAGCGTAGCCGTAGAAGGAGATAGCATAGAGGCGATGAACAAGTACATAAAGGAGCTTGAGGCTAAGAAGGTCACTATAATAAGCGTGAGCATGCACCAGCCAACGCTTGATGATGTTTTCTTAAAGCTCACAGGCTCTTCGCTTAGAGATACAGTTTCTTCAGAAGCGCCATCTAGGATGGCTTTGATGAGGCGTAGATGATGGGACTTGCAAAAGATACATATGCCCTTTATGTAAGGGAAATGCTGATATTCAAGAAGAACATAAAGACTAGCATAGCTAGGTCTATTATCTTCCCGCTTGTCCTTATCCTTTTGCTTGGCAACATGGGAACAAATGTGCTAAACCTGCCTATAGCAGTAGTCAACTACAACAATGCTCCAATATCAAGCATCTTCATAAACAAGCTCGAAGCAGGGCGCGTTGTAAGCATTGTAAGCATTACCAACCAGCAGAATGCAATATCCATGCTCCAAAATGGCGACGTTGCAGTCGTTTTGGTAATACCTCCAAACTTCGGGTCTCCTGGCGCAAATGTTTATATGTATGTTGATTCTTCTTCGCCCCTCGCATCTTCAGAAGCCCTTTCTTACATAGCTAAGGAGGTTCAGAGCTTTGGTGCAAGTCTTATAAAATATAAAGAGATGCAGAGCCCACTCTCACTTACAACGAACTACGCCTATGGTGCTTCAGCAAGCTACAAGACGTTCCTTGTTGCTGGCATAGTAATAATGGTGGCTGCTTTTGGAGCCATGTGGAGCGGTGGCATGACCCTCCTCCTAGATAGGCAGCTCGGCAACCTAAAAGCTTTTCTTGCTGCGCCCATAAACAAGAGTTCGATAATGCTCAGCAAGCTCCTTTATGGGCTTACACAATCAATATTGTCTGGCATACTTGCACTTATCATAGGGATACTTGATGGTGCAACAATAGCAAGTGGTTTTGTAGGTATACTTGGCATTGTATTTTTTATGTTCCTGAGCGGTCTTGGCTTTGGGGCTTTGACAATTATTCTTGCTGCAAGGATAAACAAGATGGAAGTATACTCTTTAATAGGCATGGCAATAACGCTTCCACTATGGTTCTTATCTGGTGCTTTCTTGCCAACAAGCACGCTTCCAAATTACATGCAGCCTTTCAGCGTATACAACCCCATGACATATGCTGTAAATGCAGTAAGGGATCTTATGCTTAAGGGCTACATTTCAATGCAGGCATTTCTGCTTGATTCATTAGTGATGGTTTCATTCGCGGTATTAGCATTTATACTGGGAGTCGTCATGTTTAAAAACAAAATAGGCTAAGGTGAAATGATGAAAATATCATACGCAATAATTGCTTTTGCATTGATTGCAATTGCAAATGCACAGACAGCAGGCATAGGCATGGGTGCGCTATCAATAAGCAATCTTATAATAACCCCAAATCCAGTGCTGGCAGGCTCTAAAGTCCAGATCTCCTTCCAGCTCTACAATTCATACCAATATTCGTTGCAAAACGTGAATCTTTATCTTGAAGGCTCATACCCTCTGCTGAATTATTCTCCGCAAAGCATAGGTCAGATTAGCAGTATAGGGCAAGGCCTATATGGCGGGGTTGGATATTATATAAGCTACAATATTACAGTTCCAAAAAATGTGCCTTCAGGTGTTTATACATTGGAGCTCTACGCCACTTATCAGACAACACAGCTTACTAATACAGGTGCAGTTTCTTATACGCAGCCAGTAACTGCCTACTCTACCATACCTATAACAATACATGTAATCGGCAGGCCAAGCATAGCAGTAAGCAGCAGCGTTACCCAACAGATAACGCCTGGAGAACCCTTTTCCCTCATGCTCAACATCATGAACAATGGCTATGATACTGCCAAGAACATAACAATAAGCCTTTTGCCTACTTCTGAGTTCAGGCCCAGCGGCACCGCAAATGTCTCAATAGGGGCTTTGCCTATTGGCTCTTCTGTGCAAGTGCCTGTAGTAATTTTTGCATCGCAAAGCATAGAGAATTCCACTTATGCCATTCCAGTGCTCATTACATATTATTCTGAACTTGGAAATAGATATCTTAGCAATTCAAGCATCTATATAACTCCTGCTGTAGGCTCGCCGAATATTACCGTTTCATTCATAGGCTCAATGCCCCCAATGCTCTATTCAGGCTATAATCAAACTCTTCAATTCGCAGTTGTCAACTCAGGCAGCGGGCTCGCGAGAAACATAACAGTCTCATTTTCTCCTGGAAAGAACATAAATCTGCTAGGCTCGATACACAAATTCTATATAGCAGCTCTTCCACCTGGGGGCAGCGTGAATGAAGGAGTATATATCTCTTCGAACTTTACAAACAGCACATACGCAAACCTCATTGTAAATCTAACTTACTCATCGCCAAACTTCAAGAATATATACGCGAAGAGCTATAACGAAAGCCTTTACATAGTGCCTTCTGCGCAGTTCCAAGTCATAGCTACGAAAAGCAATGCGTATCCAGGTGCAACTAACATACCTATAACATACACAATAAAGAACACGGGAAATGAAGTGGCAGAAGAGGTGCAGATTAGCTTCCAGAGCATATATCCAATAACCCCAATCAACAGTGTGGCGTATATACCAAAGCTCCTTCCTGGCGAAGAGGCAAATGTAACCTTTATGGTGAATATCGATACAAGTGGCGTGCCTGGGAATTATCCAATAACTCTCTTTGAGACATGGAAGCAGCCAAACGGAACACCTAACCAGCTTTATACTGGATCCAACAATTACTACGCAGAAGTTTTAAAAGGAACGGGCAGTAATACAGTGTTCTGGGAGATAGTAATAGTGGTGGTAGTGGTTGCAATCGCAGCCATCTTTGCTGGGAGAAGGCCGAGGAAGAAGCAGAAAGCATGAATAATAAGCAGGCTTTTGCCTGCTAATACATTTTTATTTTTTGTTGCTAATAGTAACAGAAATAGCGTCAAATCTCCTGTCTACATACTTTATTTCATTCGGATTTGTTTTTTCAAAATCCTTTTCATTAAATCCAACTATCTCTTTTGGGTTCATATACCTTTTATTGAGCTCTTTCATATAGTTGTAGAAATCAACTTTATCATGTATATCTTTTAATCTGCTTTCTCCCTCAAGTGGGTCCATTATGCAAAGAACCTTTCCATCCCCTCCATTCAATATGCCATATATTAATATCCAGTGGTTGCCTACATCTGCTATAACATAGTTCCCTAATTTTACCTCATTGTAAATCTCATCAAGAGCGAGCTTATGCTGATAAAAATCAGGCGCAAAGGTATGCCCAAATGACTTGTAAATGTTCCTAGTCATGCTTGGGAAATCCTTGCGTTCTTTCTGTTCTCTTCTGCTATATTCATCAATCGCGTTGAAGTCAGTAAATACTTTGACTGTTCCCTTTAGTTTTTCACCATTCGCCATTGGGGAAGTATCTGCTATGTGCTGTATAAGCCTAAGCAATTCAACCGTATCCAAGCCTCTGGCTGTAATTTTATAGAGATTGTTGCTTTCCCATGCATCAATG
>JBAMLI010000010.1:0-8944 GCA_039793645.1 archaeon | reverse complement strand
ATCCAAGCCTCTGGCTGTAATTTTATAGAGATTGTTGCTTTCCCATGCATCAATGTCTTTCATATCAATATTGATAAAAGGTTTAAGCATGCTCACTACGGCTATTACTCCACACTCAGCACTATTTGTTTGTTCTGTGGGTTTTATCAGCAATATCGTGTCCTTGTTCTTTGTTGCTTCCATGATAATCTTTATTTATTCTCTAATATTTATAATTTATCCTTTTAATAATTAGAATAATTAGGTGATGCGATGAGGATTCTTATACCTATACTTCCGCAGAAAGAAGGCTATATAATATCTGAGCATTTCGGAAGAGCGCCATTCTTTGCAATATATGATACAAGCAATATCGAGAAGCCTGCAGAAATAATCAAGAATACTGTGCCCCCAACGATGAAAGAACGCAGCGGAAGAGGCAGGCTTGTGCTCGAACTTCTGTCAAAGATAGATTTTGATGCGATAATAACAAAAGAAATAGGCAGAGGTGCATTCTATGAACTTTCATTAGCCAAAAAGATCTACAAGTCCAGCGATAGAACCCCCGTAGAGGCGCTTAAGAAGTTTCTTTCCGGCGAACTTATTGAGATAAATGAACCTACAGAATAAAAATTCTTATATTTATTTTTCTAATAATCCAGTAATAATTACCTCCATTTTTTAGTGGTCATATGGTAAGGTTTGTGCTTGTTGCGGACCCTAGCTTAAATGCGAGCTATAGGTATTTTCCTCTCTTAGATTTCCTTCCAAGCGCTCCGTTGGAGGGTGTTCCAAAGCCCATATATAAGTTCCTAAAGGGCAAGCCTTATGATCCTTTGCCCGATGGCTCTATAAGTGTAACAAGCTACGCTATTAGGAAGATAGAGGCTGCACTTCTCCAGAGGTTTCCAAGAAATGAGGTTGTTGTAGCGCATGAAAAATATCTCAAAAAATTCATAACAGACGATACTGAAGTGATAGGAGTAAGCACAATGGATCCGCTAGGCACCGGCCCTGTGACTATGTCATATATTGCTCTTCTTAAAAGTAAGAAAGGGGCTTGGGTAACGCAGGAATGGCTCAGGCTCATAAGAAAGATCAACAGGCTCAGGTCTGGCAAAAAAGCAAAGCTCATTGTGGGCGGGCCTGGTGTTTGGGATTTCACTCTATCTCCTGAGGAGCTTGAAAAGGAGAATATAGACTACGCATTTCAGGGCGAGGCTGATGATATTGTTGCCGATTTGTTTGAGCAAGTGCAGACAGGCAGCTTTGACCACGACAAGTTTTTTGAAGGCTATATAAGCACAGATGAGCACTTCCACAGAAAATTGGTGAGCCATCCAAGATTTTTGACAAGAAGCCCAAAAATAGGCCTCGGCCCAACGCTCGATAAAATTCCAACCATAGTAAACCCAGCGCATGGAGGGATGGTAGAGATAATGCGAGGCTGCGGAATTGGATGTGACTTCTGCGAGGTAACACTCAGGCCGCTTAGGTATTATACAAACGAGATGATAATAAAAGAAATAGAGACAAACATAAGGGGCGGATTTGACAACGCATGGCTCCACACAGACGAGATCTTCAGCTTTAGGCATACAAAAGCCAATTTTGAGCCAAATGAAGAAGCCTTGATAGACCTATTCACAACTGTCATGTCAATAAAAGGAGTAAGGAGGACAAATCCTACGCATGGAAGGATATCGCCACCTGCTGCATATCCTGAGCTCATAGAAAAAATATCGAAGATAATAAAAGCAGGACCTCAAAACTGGATAGGCATACAGGTTGGCGTTGAGACAGGCAGCGACTCCCTTGCGCTGAAGCACATGCCAAGAAAGACTTTACCTTTGCATATAGGGCCTGACGGCTCATGGAAGGAAATAGTATGGCAAGGCACATACAATCTGAACAAATATTATTGGAGGCCTGCTTTTACATTGCAAGTAGGGCAGGCTGATGAGACAGATGAAGACAATTGGGAAAGCGTAGAATTGATAAACAAGCTGAGCAACAGCTACATTGATGGTAGGCCTTTTGAATTTACAATAACCCCTCTTCACAATGTGCCAATGGGCCTCATAAAAAGCAGGGCCTTTTCTAAGATTGAGCTCACACCATCGCAGCTTGCAGTTTACTATGCAAGCTACAGGCATTTGTACAAGATGGCAATAAGAAATGCAAAGATAGAAAGCCAAAGAAGTGGAGGCAAGATTGCAAAGCTTGGCACATCTTCCATAATCTCTTTCGGTGCGTGGGCAATGCTAAAGTTTGTTGAGGGCATAGCCAAAAAGGGTGGCGTAGACATAGAAAAAGTAAACAACTACGGCCTGGAAAATAGAAAGAGAGTTGAGAGCGTTCAAATGCTAAACAAGTAACTCTTTTTTATTCTTTTTTGTTTCAAATATAAAAATATGGTGGAACTTAAACCGCTTACTCTTGGAAGCCTCTTTGCTAAGCTCCGCGATTCGCTAGTGCAGCTTACGCGCGATCTTGACAGATACATAAATAATGCAGAAAAGATAATGTCGATAGAAGAGATAAACAAATTGAGGGACCACATACAGGAGAAGCTCAACCGCAATGAGGAGATAGAGGACAACAAGAAGCTGAAGGAACTTTTGGACTTGTTTGTAAATGACCGAGAAGTGATTAATTTCATACGCAAAGATGCTGCTTCATGGATTGCTATGCTAGACTCTATAATAGATAATCTTTCAAAGAGGAAGGAGCCGCTCAGCGAAGAGGAGCGGATGGAGCTCGAGGAACTGGTAGGCATGGCGAATCAGATAAAAAACCTTCTAAGGCGGGCTCCGGAAAAAAACATAGACCACAACTCAAACAGCTAGCCCTTGAAGATTGAATAGCCTTCCTTTTCTATTTTTTCTGCAAGCTCTTTTCCTCCAACTGCAACAAATTTGCCATTGTAGAGGACATATATAGAGTTCTTGCCTTCAAGCTCAAGGTAACTTAGTATCCTTGTATAGTGCGTTATAACTATGCAGCCCATCTTGTCTTTCTTTACACCATTGCTTATAGCTCTACCAATGGTCCTTACTGCATCTACATCAAGGCCAGAGTCTGGCTCATCCAGTATGGCGATCTTTGGCTTAAGCAAAGCCATCTGAAGCATCTCGCTTTTCTTCTTCTCTCCTCCCGAAAACCCAACATTCAAGTTTCTCTTGATTATCTCTTCCCCAACTCCAAGCTCTACCATTTCTTTTTTCAGATTTTGCATGAATTCCTTTATGTCAAAATTGCCTTGCGACGATTTTGCAGCATTCAGAAAAGAGAGGAATGAAACGCCTTCTACTTCTGGGGGATTTTGGTATTGCATGAACAATCCAAGCTTTGCCCTTTCATCTATGCTTATGCCAAGTATGCTTTTTCCATCTACAAGAATATCTCCCTTCCTTATGTTGACTCCTGACAATCCCATTATTGCCTTTGCTAACGTGGTCTTTCCGCTTCCATTGGGCCCCATTATTACAATGAGCTCACCGCTTTTTACCTTTAAGTCTATCCCGTTGAGCACTTCCTTTCCACCTATGTCAGCATGCAGATCCTTTATCTCCAGTAGCATCTATTCACCCAAAATTCTGCTAAGCGCAATTTCAATAAAACTGTCAGCTATCTCTTTTGCAGAGAAGGCATTTGCATTTTCAGATACAAACCCCTTCAGCATGAGTTTTTTGGCATTTGTAATTCTTATGCCCCTACTCATCAAGTACTCTACAGCCTCTTTGCTAAGCGGTGCAACGCCTGCGCTGTGCGAAGCTTTTATGTTGTTTTCGTTTGCTGTCATTGCTGGTATTACCTCTATCTTTGAATTTCCCATATTCAAACCCCTTGCCATTATATCCGCCTTGCTTTCTGAAGCATCTTTCTCAATCCTCGAGTTTTCCTTAATCAAGATAGTAGAATCTTTGCCTATCGCCTTTGCAACTATAAATGCCTCCCCATTAGCCTTAAGATTTACAATATAGTCTGCTATGTCAACATTTCCCCTGTATGCAAGCACCACATTATTTATATAAGCCTTGCTCCCTTCATGGCAAAGTATGCTGTTGCTTGATTTAACATCCCCATTTGCAAATAAAGAGTTCACCACTATGCTTGAGCCCTTTCCTGCAACACCAGAATAGAAGCTCAGCATCTTTCTAGATTCTTGCAGTATATCAAGCTTCACTTTGGAATTTTCATGTGCATTGATTTCATTTATTGCCCCAACCTCTTTTCCGTATGCAACCTCCTCTACCGCCACATCTGACCCCTTTTCCGCAGAAATTATAATCTGCACATATCCCCCGATCATAAGCCTGGCCTTTATGCTCTGCCCTTCTAGTGCTTTTACGAATAAGATCTTTCCTGCATTGATTTTTGCAAAAGCTATATACGAGCTCAGGTCTTTTGTTATAAAATTATAATCTATCTCATCATCGACATTGTATGCTTCTATGCTATTCGTTTTGTTAGCAAAATAAATCTCCTTTCCATTTGTTATAACATCAAAATACCCAATTTCGCCTCCTCTCCTTTTGAGCTTATCCATGCTTTCAGCATTTGCCATGCCTGCAAATTCTATGCTGAGCGAGCTCCTAGTGTAAAGTGGATCGGGCTCTTTTGGCAGCGATGCCCACTCTTTCTCCAATTTTTCTATAATGGTGGAATATTTCATATTATCTTCTTCTCTTTTTCTATATCTAGCTCTATAAGCCTCTTGAGCTCAAGAAGGTAATCCATAGGCAAGCCTTGCACGATGTTGCTTATGAATCCAAAGACTATCATCGCCTTCGCATCATCTTCACTTATGCCCCTACTCATCAAGTACTCTACAGCCTCTTTGCTTATTTTGCCTATGCTTGCCTCATGGGCGAGCGAAGCATCCTCGCTATTGTTCTCCAAATATGGATAGGTGCTTGCCTTAGACTCTTCATCCATAAGCATCGCATCGCACTTTGTATAAACAGTAGCATTTTTAGCATTTTTATCAATATGCACCAAGAACCTCGCTATTGCATTGCCATTTCCAGAAGAGACACTTTTTGAAACGAATCTGGATCTTGTGTTCGGGGCGAGATGATAGAGCTTACCTCCGGTGTCCTGCACCTGCCCACTGCTTGCTATCGCCACTGACATTATTTCAGCCTCTGCATTTTCTCCTTTGAGCAATATGCATGGATACTTCATATTTCCCTTTCCACCAAGGTTTACATCTATCCATTCTATCTTTGCATCTTTTTCTGCATGAGCCCTTTGAGTGACCAAATTATACACATTTTTTGACCAGTTCTGCACGGTAACATACTTTACATGCGCCCCATCTTTTGCCACTATCTCTACAACAGCAGCATGCAATGAGGATTTAATATATATTGGAGCTGTGCAGCCTTCCAGATAGGTAAGATCAGAGCCCTCCTCTGCAATTATAAGCGTTCTTTCAAATTGGCCAAAATCAGCTGCGTTTATCCTGAAATAAGCCTGCAAAGGAAGCTTTACCTTCACCCCCTTAGGCACATAGACGAAGCTTCCCCCAGACCATACTGCAGTATTGAGTGCTGCAAACTTGTTGTCTGTCATAGGTACAACGCTTCCAAAAAACCTCTTTATAATATCTCCGTGCTCCCTGACCGCTGTATCCATGTCTGTAAATATTACACCCTGCTCTTCTAGCGCCTTCTTTACGCTTCCATATACAGCTTCTGAATCAAACTGTGCCTCTGTGCCAGCGAAGAACTTCCTCTCCGCTTCAGGCACGCCCAGCTTGTCAAAAGTTTCTTTGATCTCATCCGGCAATTCGCTCCAATCAACTGCCTTCTTTTCGGTAGGCTTCATATAGTAATAAAGGTCATCAAAGTTTATTCCACTTAGGTCTATGCCCCAATTGGGTAAGGGCTTCTGTTTAAATACCTTGTAGGCGCTGAGCCTCTTCTCTAGCATCCATTTAGGCTCACCCTTTATTTTAGAAATAGATTTTATAACATCCTCTGAGAGCCCCTTTTCAGGTACGTATACATAATCTACATTGCTTTTGAAACCGTATTTCTCATTGTATTCTCTGTCTATCTCAAGCCCTTGGTTTTGCATATTTTTATTATTTGCCAGAAAGGTATAAATATAACTCGGTTATTAAGGGTTGGGTAAGGAAAAATAGGGAATAGAGGCAACAACCTCTACCTCCAACTAACGATTTAGCGCTTCCAAGAAGGTTATTACCTCAAGCTCAGTTAGCATGCCTTTAAGAACCTCTACCTCGCTTTCGCTGCGAGCTTGCTTGATATATTCTTTTATAGCGGCTATTGCTCTGCCCCTCACATTTCTGTCTTTTGCTGCCTCTTCTGCGAGTATCGGGGCAAATCCTTTGCATTTGAAAAGCTTCTCCTTCATCTCCTGCAGAGTCATCCTTTCTATGAATTTCCCCTTTTCAAATTCCATACCTATCTTCCCCACCCGATTACTAATAATACTTAGGGTGATATTTAAATTTTACCCCTCATTTTATTCCACTATTATTTCTTTTATTACTTATCCTGAGGGGCTGTGCTTTTAGTCAATAGATATTTATACACTAAGATGCTTTTGGCCTATGCTTTTTGAACCTAGTTTAAGTTTTATGCTGTTTATTATCGAGAGCATTTTCCTTTCCCTCTGCCTGGAGACAAAAAAGTAGACCTCATCTTTTGTATCTTTTGTGACAAGTATATAAATTTCTCCAGCCCTGAACCTACCTGTTCTTCCGCGCCTCTGTATATTCCTAATCTCGTTTGGCACAGGCTCATAGAATACTACGAGATCAACGCTCGGTATGTCAAGCCCTTCCTCGCCTATAGAGCTTGCAACAAGAATGCTGAATTTCCCACCGCCGAAATCCTCGATTATCTGCTTTTGCTGGGATTGGGTTATACCCTCTTTTTTTCCAACAAAAGGCCTTGCATCAAAACCCCTTTTAGAGAGCTGCTCAACGAGCATTTTTATTGTAGACCTATACTGGGCAAATATGATTGTGCTCTTCCCCTTGTACATATCCAATATCTTTGCTAACATCTCAACCTTTGGATGCTCCTCCCCCAGCATTATACCTTCATCGCTTATCTGCTTTGCAAGTATAATGCTTTTGTTGTTTAGGAGGCTCTCTATAGCCCTACTCTTTTTCTCCCTATGCGCTAAGCCGTCTATGTAGCTTGAGAAAGCGTAGAGGCCTTCCGTCTCTACCAAATCATAGATGTGGATCAAGTTGAGGAGTTTTATATAGCTGAACATCGCCCCAAATCTATAGTTTCTAGCACTTATCTTGCTTATCTCATTTCCCAGTTCAATGAGTTTGCCTTTTGGTATATTTTGAAATTTTTTGAAACCAATTAGGCCCATTTTATTAAGTGATTCTAGACTCTCTTCTATAATGGGCCTTAGGTAGCTTGTTATGTGCTTTATCCTCTCTGACTTTTCTACATAAACAATATGTATGTATTTTGGCATTACATACTCTATGACATCCTTATCTGTAGAGATCCTTATCTCTATATTCTCTATTTTTAAGGTGTCTATAAGCTCCTTTATTCTCTCGGCCTTGCCTCCTGGGGATGCTGTAAGGCCAACTATCTGCACACCTTTGAGCTCAGCCTCATCGGCTATGTATGTATAGGCGTACTTTCCAACAGCCCTATGGCATTCATCAAACACTATAATCCCAAAGCCGCTTAGGTTGAGAATCCCGTGCTTCATGTCATTTGCAACTGTTTGCGGAGTTGCAACTATGACCAAAGCCTCTTGCTCTAAACCCGCCCTTTTGCTTTTGCCTAATGCCCCGGTAAGCAAAAGTATTTTATCAGGGTCTATTTTAAGCAAATCTCTTAGCGTTTTGTAGTGCT
This sequence comes from archaeon, assembly GCA_039793645.1. Lineage (GTDB taxonomy): Archaea > Micrarchaeota > Micrarchaeia > Micrarchaeales > CABMGC01 > JAGDYD01. Next base: position 1,097 of record JBAMLI010000010.1, on the reverse strand, counting down.
GCTCGCAAAGCGGTTTTGTTGGCGCAAGGAATATTGCCTTCTTTCCATTTTCTATAGCTCTGGCTATAGCAAATACAGCAATGAGCGTTTTGCCCAGGCCAGTTGGCAATATTACTAAAGTGTTTTTTCCAGAATATATACTTTTTATTATGTTGAATTGGTATTCTCTAAATGTAAGCCCATCTAGCCTTATTAAGTTGCTTCCTTCAAGCTCATACCATTTATTGTCTACTTCTTCCACACTAAGAATTACCTTTTTCTAATTAAAAGCTTTCTCATGGCACAATACTTTTCTTTAGAGTGCTCTTAAGCAGCAAAGCATCATAAATTTTAACAAAATTGGCGGAAATCCCCACTTTTTAGAAGCGGGATGAGAGCGCAGGTAAATTAGTGTGCATTTGCTTCATTGGCCAGTAACCTCGGTGCCCTGTTCCTTTTTCCATTAACAAATAATACCATACCTTGTTCGCTTGAGAAGCTCGCGCCCATTTATGGGTGGATGTTGTATTCTATAAAAAAGCCAACGGTTAGAAAAATAAGGAAAAGCACCTGCTTTTAATCTTTATTAATCTTTATATATTTTGCATAAAATAATACTGTCTGTTTGATTTAGGTGCTAATATGAAGTCTAGAGATAAAAGCAAAAAAGACCCATTTTGCGACAAGGAAAACATTATGAAACAAGCTTATTATGAAACAAAGCATACATATGTGCTCTACGATTTGTATCCAGTAGTCAAAGGGCACTCTTTATTTATACCAAAAAGGCATGTTACTAGCATAAATGAATTGAAGTTAGAAGAAGCTGTTGACATGATAAAAGCAATAAGGTATGTTGTGCCAAAACTTTTGAAATTTTACCATGCTGATGGTTCATATAATTTGGTTGCACAAATTGGACCATATTCAGGAAGGTCTCAAGAGCATTTGCACATACATGTATTGCCTAGGAACAAATTTGATATATACCAAGATTACAATGATAAATTATATATAGACTTAAGGAAATTTGAGCTCAATAAGCTTGCAATACATGAAATATCTCCAGAAATAGAGAAGCTAAGGAAATTGTTTAAATATAAGCCACATATATAACA
>JBAMLI010000009.1:0-1764 GCA_039793645.1 archaeon | reverse complement strand
CCCAGTACTTTTGCCAGAATGTTAAAGTGGCAGAAGTAACACCAACTAGACTGAAGGGCTGGGATACCAAGGTTCTTATTTGAACATAATTTCCTACTATTATCCCTGCTGAAGGTCCTGGTGGCATTGGAGGTTTTCCGTATCCATTTCTTGAGGATAAAAGACCAGTCACATTAAAGTCATCTATATAGACATTATATTGATTATTATCATTTGAAGAAAGTGTTATTGATATCCATACAAAACCGTTGTCCGCAGGGTTTAAATTAGTAGGCGTTGGCAATGAATCTGAAGGAATAGAAATTAAAATCCAATTGGATTGAGAGTATTGATTTAGTTGAATCGGATAGGTTTTAAAAGGAGATCCAAGGTAACCTTTATTATCAAATTGCCAAGGAGTATAGAATGAGAGCAATAACTGTCCAGTGTTTGATGCTGAGGAAGATGTACTGTAGTTTAACCAAAAGTTTACACTTATGGATTCAAAACCATCCACAAGTATTCTGGGGGACCATATGGTGTATTTATAATTCTTATTGGATAAAGAGGCATATAAGGAATAAGAACCTGAATGAGGATTAGAACTTGTTACCTGCCAACCCCCTAAGCTCCACCATCCCTTACCATATATGTTTTTGGCATAATAAGAGGCACGGTAATATGGATTAAGTTGACTTTCTTCAAATCCATCATAGAATAGAAGATATTGTCCTGATGGAAATGAAATTGAATCTTTGCTAATGGAATCTGTTGAAGAGGTTCTGGACAATGTGATGGGATTTACAGAAAGAACACTACCTCCCTGAGATGTTGCAACTGTAGCAACTATGAATGAGAAAATCTGAGGTAAATCTGTACCTGTGGCTGTGTAGAAGTACCTGGCACCTGTTGACCAGGCAATATTCCAAAGATCACCGGCTGCAGACATATAATAACTCTGCCCATCTGTTGAAGAAAGCTTTTGTTCTGTCCAATTCAAAGGACTATTATAATAATTAGTATTGTTATAGTAAGGATTGTAAGGTAAGACACCAATTCCTATTGTGAAAATTGGAATGGGTGCGAATAGTAATCCCTGTAGTGGTGTAAAATTAATTGTACTACCATAATAAAACTGATTTCTGTAACTATCAGCAAAATCGGTAAACCAATAATTTTTATCGCTGGAATAATACCAGTCAGCATAATACGTATTTCCATTACCTGCAAAATATTCCTGGTATGAAGTTTTATCATTAAGCTGGTATTTTGTAAATCCGCCCGTAAAAGTTTTTCCGTCATAAAATATCATTTTACCCCAGACACCGTGCGGTGAGTATGCAAGATTTGGTGTATTAGGGGATGGGCTGCCATAATAAATGAAATTGTCATCGCCATCAGTCATAGATATTATTGAACTCCTTGCTTGACTTGAGGGTCTAGAATTTTGTACAAGATAACTCTCTGCCAGACCTACTGTAGACCAAAATGGAGTTCCCCCATCAGGGGTGGTGGAATTTAATTCATTAGTAATAGTTGTTTTATTTGCTTGTGTCATATACATAAATTTTTCTCCATTGCTTGCATATATTTTTGCCTGGTTTGAAAAAGCAGCAATCTGTTTAAAGAAACTAGTATCAATTGATCCAAGGGTAAATATGAATATGATCACCCTATCCTGAGGGCCAAGCTGGCTCCAGACAACACTTGAAAAAGCTTTTTGAACAAGCTTATATTTTGGCTGGGTGGCAGGAGAAATAGTATCCTCCATTGAACCAGAAAAAT
>JBAMLI010000008.1:0-1765 GCA_039793645.1 archaeon | reverse complement strand
GGATAGAGCATGGAGAACACGTTATGCATATAGATAAGAAGAGAAAGAGGATAATTTTGAAAGGAGGTGATAAGAATGGTAAAGGTGATTGACCTGATACACACGACCCACAACTTCCATATCCTCGGCGGGATAAGCAGTTTTGATGATTTTGTTTGGCTGATTAATGTATACAAACCGAAGGTGATATTCAGAATGCACGAAACCGAGAGCGAAAGGGAATACGATAAATACGTGGATGTGGATTGGTTTACATATTACATGGATCTCGGCAATGGCACATTCGTTTCCTATTCTGTCAGAGACCATGACATAAGGGATAAGCTTGAGAAGATACTATGACAACCATAGATGAGTTCGGGCAGAAGAGACTGAGAGCAGCCATAAGAACATATCTATGGCGCAATCTGGTAAACCGCAATGACCTGCACAGTCCGGAGCGCAGGTGCTCACTCTGTAACGAGGTTCTTACAAAGGGAGAGATATTGAAGCATTTCAGGTACAAGCACCCGGAGGTATATCTTGCGGTAAGAAATAGGATAATGCGGGACTGGGGTATCAAGGATGAACAGGCGGGATCTTGAACTGAAGGCAATGCACGAGCTTCAGGAAAAGGGATATGCGGTCGCAAGGGCCACGCTCAAGCCAGTAAAGGTGGGCGGGAAATGGCTGTCCGCACAGAACGACTTCTTCTTTTCCTTCGACCTCATTGCCGTAAAGGATGATGATGTCAGGTTCATTCAGGTGACATCGGGAACACAGTCATCACTCAGCAAGCACAAGAAAAAGATTGAGGAAAACTTCCCTTTTTCCTTTTCTTCCATTGTCTCCGTTGAGCTATGGTTCTATTATAAGCTTGGGGGAAAATGGAAAAGGGTGATCTGGTTTTTTGAAAAAGGAAAATGGATATCAAGTACATTGCCAAAAACAGGCACGAAAACAGGGAATAAGATGCATTCAAAGGCAGGAAGGGTAAAATAATACTAAGAAGAGTAAAAAATGCTTAAAACGATTTTTACAAGAGCCTATTATAATATTATTTTTTATTAATATCGATTATAATATTTTCAAATTTATCTTTTTCAGCCTGTGCAGATTCCATAGGTTTTTCATTTTTTCAGCTTTATTGTTCCGCCTGTACTCGGTATCCTGCAAATCAGTTTGCATTCCCTGCACCAGTCAATCTCCTTAGCTTTTCCGGGGTACATTTTTTTCACGTCCCTGAAAACATGATGAATATGTTTGCTGCTGCCGTTGCCTGAAAAGTTATTGAAATGGATGAATCCCAGCTAATCAACAGTATTGCTGGGTTTGCTGTTATCGGAACTGTTGCATCTAAGAGGGTATCTCCATCTATTGTGATGTTTGTGATTGCTATACTGCCCGTGTATAGGATTGTAATGTTCTCGCCAGCACCATTGTGTGTAAACGTATATGTCTGGTTCTTCGAGAGGCTCTGCTGTGCCTGTCTATTATGGAGTGTGGCATATTCACTATATCCTCTCATGTTGTCTTCTTTCAGTGTTTTAATCTTCATCTTTCTCACCTTTATAGTTAGGGTCTGGTATTACATCTATTATTTTTTTGTTTTCTGGATTCACTTCTAGGTTGATGTTGTAGTTCAGATTGAAACCGCCTATTTCTATTGTTATTTTTACTGGGATTATCATATTATCACCTCATACATATAAAGTCCCTGTCAGTGTTATTGTACCTGCTGAACCTGACATATTATAAGCTTGTATGGTGTCTCCTAATGCATCTG
>JBAMLI010000007.1:0-1768 GCA_039793645.1 archaeon | reverse complement strand
AAGCCGCTCTTGCTGAAAATTGCTAAGCCAAACAGGATTGCAATTTGACCAAAGCTTTCTTATCTTAGAAGTATTATGTTTGTGGGGATGCAACCACCGCAGAAAGGTTTATCTAGTGCATGTACTCCAGCCTTTTCGGCAAGAGGGCGTGCTCTATGTGGTTTTATAAAGGTAAAGCCCGCATCTCATACTTTTGCGATATCTAGTTTTTAAGAGTGGTTTATATCAATTGCATCAATTCCTTCGGTTGTGATATAAACAGCTTGTGTAATCTGCTAAATTTGCTAAGATTTTTCTATTTATTATTTCGCTTGCACTGAGCTGTAAATCTAACGCTCTTTAGTGATGGTATGTCACTCTCTGCACCATTTTTCTATAGCTGCCTTGACTTCTTCAAACCTAGGCAAAGGCTCAAAAACAAGATTTTTTAATTCATTTTCGAAAATTTTGCTTTTTGCACCTAAAGCCTGCAAGAGCAAGCCCTTTGAATAAGTTTTGTTGATATAGCCCAATTTTGCATTGATGAGCTCTTCATTGAATTTAACACCTTTTTCCTTTATAAGGTAATATAGGTCATATACATCACGGGCCTTTTCTCTGCTTACTATTGCCCTCACCTTTTCTGCTGCAACCTCTTCAAGGTTCATGCCGCTTAGTATTCTTATTGGCAATTGGTATTCTGGAAGATTCAGCTTTACGGGCATGGTCCTTGCGATCACCCTTTCCCTTTTGCTTATTTCCACGTAGACAACGCACCTGCTATTCTCGTTTTTGTATAATGGGCCATGCGCCATTATTTTAAAAGAAAATGATTTTTCGTCATCAACTTCAATCTTTGCCTCGTTTTCTACCCCCATGAGCCGCAACCCATTAGCCACGCCCTCAAAAATCCTGCGGTCTACTTTTTCAATTGATGTAAAATCAAGGTCTTCTGAAAACCTTCTGAGGCCGTGGAAAAACCATAAATAGGTTCCTCCTTTAAACACCAGCTGCTTGTCATAGAGGGTGTTTAATATGAGCGCCTGGATGTAATGTTTTTCCTGCTGCCATGCTTTAAGGCCGTTTAGCCTTGCCATTTCGTTTAGCCTTGTTGCATCGATGATTCAATCACCTTCAAAAGTTTGCCACTGCCATAGCCGGTGTATCTTTTGGCATACTCTAGAAGCTTGTGTGCATCTACCTTTTTTATAACTGAAGTAAGGGTGCTGTTAGAATACAGGCCAAGATATATTCCGTCAATAAGCGCTTTTTCTGGCTCCGCAAAAAAAGCATAGCTGCTGCCTCTTTCAACCCGCTTATAGCCATAAAACAGCAACGCCGGTATCTTATGATATATTATTCCATAGTTTTCAAGGCGTATGGTATTTACTGTAGTTACGCATTCTATCTGCCTTGGTACTTGCTGGATTATCCCGTGAAAAAGCAATGCGGAATCCAATGAGATGTAAGATGGTGTAATGAGCTGAGATGCTATGGCAAAGTCATCGTCAAGAAGCGAGAATTTGCCCCTCATTAGTCTTTTTGCCAAACCTTTTTTTACCATTCTCGCGGCATAAACAGCACCTATCCTTTTTGGTTTGCCCAGTATGTTGGCTATCTCAGCGGTAGTTATGACTGCTTTGCCTGCATTTATCGCCGCCTCACGGAGATGATACAGCGTATTTTCCTTTTTCAATTTATCACTATAGCATAACTATATTGTTATATTGCAATGATATAAATAAAAATCTACCTCCCACTATCTGCCTAGTATCTTCTCAATTGCCTC
>JBAMLI010000006.1:0-1776 GCA_039793645.1 archaeon | reverse complement strand
AGAAAACAGATGATGAACAAAAGAAAAAAACAGAAGAAGAGAAGAAAACAGATGAAAAAGCAATAAACATATTGAATGAACCAAAGCACTAAAAAATAAAACAAGCAATAAAATAAAATCTGCAACCAATTGGAAGCAAAAACCAGAGGTATTTTGGCGAAAAAGATAAATAAATCCCTTGCCATCCTTTTTTTATGGAGAAAGTCATATTTATCAACTATGGCGAGCTTTGGCTTAGGGGAAAAAATAGGCAATCTTATATAAACCAGCTTAAGCACAACATTGTATCCCTTTTGGAGGGCGAGCCCTATGCTTATCACAGCCAGCATGACAGGATAATCCTAAAGCCAGATAGAGAAGAGAGCATCCAGAGAATCATCGAAAAGCTCAGCTATCTTTTTGGCATAAGCAAATTTGGCTTGGCATATGGAGTTGGGCCCAAAATCGAAGCTATTGTTGATGCAGCAAAAAATATCCTCTCTAGCAGCGGATACAAAAAAATAAAAATAAGCGCACACAGGTCATACAAGGGCTTTAGCTTTGACTCTATGGAGATAATAAACAAAGTCTCCAAAGTGGCAAAGGATCTTGGCATAGAGCCTTCCCTGCACGACTTCGACGGGGAAATTTTCATCAATGTGACAAAAGAAAGCGCGTACATATATGACAAGTACTATAAAGGCCTTGGCGGCCTGCCTGTCGGAACAAGCGGAAAGGGGGTTGTGCTCCTTTCTGGTGGCATAGACTCTCCAGTTGCAGCGTGGCTTGCAATGAAGCGCGGTGTTGTGCCTATATTTGTGCACCTCTACAAGTCTATCGGGGAAAAGGAGTTCAGCAGCGAGAAGATAAAAGAGCTCGTATCAAGGCTAAGCCTTTATGCAAAAGGCTTTAAGCTAAAGACATACTACCTGCCAGCCCACTACTTTTCCCTCAAGGTTGCAAAAGTAGATCCAAATGGAAAATACGGACCTGTTCTTCTAAAGGCTTTTTTGTTCAAGCTTGCAGAAATTGTTGCGAAGAAAGAGGGTGCAGAGCTCATCTTTACAGGGGAGAGCCTTGGGCAGGTTTCATCGCAAACACCGGCAAATATAGCTGCCTCGCAGGCCAATTCCAAAATGCCTATATTGAGGCCGTTGATTGGATTCGACAAGGAGGAGATAATAAATATGGCAAGGAGGATAGGCACTTACAACATTTCAATAAAACCTTATCCTGATGTATGCGGGATGAATGTGCGCAATCCTTCTACAGCTGCAAAGAAAGAGGTCATAAAAAAGATGCTAAAAGAGATGGAAATAGGAAAAATGGCAAAGGCAACTATAAAGGAAGCCTTTATCGAATAGCAAAAGTTTATTAAATCTCTTGTTGAATATTTATTATAATGCAGTTGCAGTAAGATCATAGGTCTGAATAACTAAATGCTAAAAACTAAGAGGTGAAACTATGGCTGAAGAAGAAAAGAAAGAGTCAATTCCAGAAAATGTAATCTACGTGGGCAAGAAGCCTGCAATGAACTACGTCCTTGCTGTAGTGACACAGTTTAACAATGGTGCAAAGAAGGTCACAATAAAAGCCAGAGGCAACACCATTTCCAGGGCTGTAGACGTTGCAGAGATAGCAAGGAACAGGTTCGTGTCAGATGTCAAGGTAAGCAACATCTCCATAAGCTCTGAGGAGCTCACAAACGAGGACGGCACAAAGTCAAAAGTAAGCGCAATACAGATAGAGCTTTCAAAGTAATTGCTAATTTCTTTTTTCTTTTTATTCCACACCCAT
>JBAMLI010000005.1:0-14296 GCA_039793645.1 archaeon | reverse complement strand
AAAAATAGCTTTGTATATCGTATGCAGAATTAGTTTTCGCCGTGAAGTCCGGTGAGCACTCTGGCTTTTAGCAAAACTTTGCGAAGCAAAAATTCTTCTATGAAAATGCTAAAAAGATTCTCTTTCAAATATACTTGTGGAAGAAATAAAACAAGTCATAATCGTAAGGACAGACATAAATATGAGTAAAGGAAAGCTTGCCGCTCAAGTTGCGCATGCTTCTCTAATGAGCTATTTCGAAGCAGAAAAAATAGACAAAGAAATAGCAAAAAAATGGCTAGAAACAGGAGAAAAAAAGATAGTGCTTAAGCTCGATAGCGAAGAAGCACTTAAGAGGCTTTATGAAGCTTTTAAGTACAAGAAGATTCCTGCAGCATTGGTAAGCGACGCAGGCCTTACAGAATTGCCTCCAGGAACAATAACTGCTCTTGGTGTAGGCCCTTGGAAAAGCAGCGAGATAGACCAGTTTACAAGAACTCTTAAGCTTCTCTAGCCTTTTATATAAGTAAGCCAATCCTTGAAGAGGACATCCCTTCCATGCACGATGTCAAAATATTTATCTGAGACTGTTTTTGTAACAGGTCCAGGCTTTCCATTGCCAATAACTTTTCCATCAACGCTTGTTATTGGTGTTATCTCTGCAGCCGTCCCGGCGAAGAAAAGCTCGTCGCATGTGTAGAGCTCTTCTTTATGGATGTTTCTTTCTATAACTTCTATGCCAAGATTTTCAGCAATTTTTATGACAGAGTCTCTTGTTATTCCTAGCAGAATATCTGCTTCCCTGGGCGGAGTTATTAGGAGGTTATCCTTTACCATGAATATATTCTCTGCAGCCCCTTCAGCCACATAGCCTTGCGCAGAGGTGAGTATTGCCTCATCAGCTCCGCTTGCCTTTGCCTCAAGCGAAGCTATTATTGAATTTATATAGTTTCCGCTTGCTTTCGCCAAAGGCGGCAAGATAAGTGAATTTATTCTATGCCACGATGAAATCTTGCAGCTTATGCCCTTGTCCTTATTTTTGAAATAAGTCTTTAATGGCACAGTCGCTACGATTACACTTACTTTCTTTCCAGTAACATCCAATCCGATATTTGCGTCATTGTAGAATGCGAAAGGCCTTATATATGCTTCTTCGAGCTTGTTCTTATTTATAGTTTCTACTATAGCATCGCTTATCTCGCTTTTGCTGAATGGAAGCTTTATTGAATAGATCGTAGCGCTGTTGAAAAATCTGTCTATGTGGTCTTTGAGTCTGAATATGGCAGGGCCCTTTTCAGTAGAATACGCCCTTATGCCTTCAAAAATACCGCTTCCATATTGGAGGGAGTGCGTAAGCACATGGACCTTTGCTTTTTCAAACTCAACGAATTTCCCATCAAACCATATATACTGCCTCATCCAACCACACTAATAAAAAGCAGTGAAAATATTTATAAATAAGTAATTAGGCCGGGCTTGAAACTGCAACTTCATATATCCTTTTTGCGCTTCTTAGCGCTAAGCCCCTCATCAATACGATCCCTTCTTTTGTGAGCTCAAGAGGTTTTTGCGACTCTCCCTTCTCTGCAAAGGAAACTACGCCCTTCTTTTTAAGCTTCTTCAAATTGTACCAGACAGTGCTCTTTGAAAAGCCATACTCTTCGTATATGTAATCAACAAATGCAGAAGCAGAGTCGATATGTTCGTAGCCTATCTCCATTATAATTATCTGCTCCTTCCCACCAAGTTTTATACTGTCTCCTACCTTAAAAGCAGAATCTTGGCTATATTCAATATATCTTTCTGCACGCATAGGCACCACACCCAAAAAGAAGTTTATTGCATGCCTATGCGGCAGGCATATTCAAGAAGTAGCTGCCGCTAAGTATATTCCTTGAGGATGTTGTCCATACAGTAGCGGCAGTGAATTTCATAAATATTCAAAAGATTAATAAAAAGTATTATATTTAAATCTTTCCTACAAAATCTCAATATTTGATTTGTATGCTAGAGATTGCAAGGATAGCAATTCTTTTGACTTTTACCGCACTTTATGCTTATTTTGATGTTTTTAACAGAAGGAGCATACCAGACAAGATTGTCTATATAAGTTTGGCAATTGGTATCGCTTCGACTCTTCTTTATCCTTTACACATAATGGAGCTTTCGTTTCTGATAGCTGCTTTTGTTGGGGCTGCAGGCTATCTTCTTTACAAGATAGGCCTTCTTGGCCTTGGAGATGGGCTTGAGCTTACATTCATTTCTCTAGTTTTACCTATCCAGCCTACCCCTCTTATAGGCGTGCAACAGTTTGGCCTTCCTTTTGTCCTCTCAGTTTTTGTCTCTTCAGGCATTGTAACTATAATACTCGTGCCCATATACTATTTGAAAGGAAAGCCTCTAAAAATAGACAAAAACTCTCTGCTCAAAGCCCTGCTTGTACTCTCATCTTACTTGATACTCCTTCTGCTTATCTGCTCAATGTTTGAAGTAAGGCTGGTGCCAACCTTGTTGATAATTCTCATTGCAATATTCTCCTCGCTTATCTTCTTATTTGAGAAAAGCATAAACGAAAGCATGATAGAATGGGTATATCCAAGCAAGCTGGATGAAGACGACATAATAGCGACAAACTTGATGAGCAGAAAAGAGCTGCAAGTTTTTAGGTCAAGCTTTAAGGATTTTGGGAGGTTGGCAAGCAGCGAAGAGATAAAAGCAATTAAGCATATAAAGAAAAAGATACCTGTATATAAGAAAGCGATACCTTTTTCATTGTTCATATTCTTCGGCACTATCCTCTCTTTGGCTATAGGCAATCCAGTCTTATTAATTTTCTAGTTTTGCAAATTGGAAAGAATTAAAAACTTTCAGAATACAAAATAAATTGGTGTTTGGAGTGAAGTATGTAAGGCCTAAGGTAAGAAGCTACTGGGTCTTCGAGCATAAGAAAGCACTGGGCGTATCATTCCTGATTTTCGCAGTCTCTTACAGCATAGGCTTATCATTCCTAATGATATTCAATACATTCTTCACGCCAAATCTTGTTGCAATCTTCTCAATGGTGGTGCTCCTTATAGTGCTTGCAGCAGTCGTAATGATAGGGAGCTTTGTCAACGCCCATAATAAAGTAACAAAAATAATGACTTTGAAGGAGCGAAGGATTCATTCCAAGCATGTTGGAGTCTTCCTAATTTTATTTTTTGTGGGCTTCATCTTTAGCATGATTCCATTAATTTTCTATACCTATCCTGGAGAGATAATGTTCCTATTGAGCATAGGCGGAATACTGCTATTGTTCTATATTATGGCTGCGCTTTTGTTCAACTACAAATATTATGAGCTTGCTTTTGCTTCCATATTCCTATGGAGCATCTTTGTGATTACCGTCTTCCTCGTCACGCCGCTTTACTTCTCAAACCCTATGCTATTCCAAGTAATCTCTTTCCTGATAACTTCGGTAACTATTGTGACTGTTTTTGGCATTTCAGGAATAATGCTCCTCAGCAGCTCTGCAGAAGAAATAATAACGAAGAGGTACTAGCTAGTACATCACAAGCTCTAGGAGCTCTGACTCAGAGATTATATTTTTTAATGCACTTCTTTTAACTACCGGAAGGCCCATTATATCGCTCCTATTTTGCTCTAAGACAAAGAATGGGTAGTTGTTTTCAAATGTCTCCTTTATCTCTTTCAGCACCTTCACTCTTTTTATAATTGTGCGCATGTCCCCTCTCAAGCAGATCTCATAATAATTCGTATTTCCTTTGGCGACGACGTTGAAAGGCATGCTTCTTGTTTCAATAGCATCTAGCTTCATTCTAAAAAATGGGATAAACTTCTGATTAATCTTTTCATTATATGGCTCCATAAGTTCAAACCTATCCTTGAAAAATGTATTTATCCTCTTTACAGTTTCTATTGATGCATAGGCAGTTTTTTCTTCATATCTGTAGATGCTGTTCTTAGAGACGTTTATTTCTTTGGCTAGTTTTTCGGCACTTATGTTGTTTATTCTTCTTGCAGCTCTAAGTTTGCTGCCATCTATTCTTATCTTGCCTTTTACAGACTTTGCCGCAATGGGTTGGGGCAGTTCATTGAGAAGGTTTTCAAATCCTTCTGGGGTCATGCATTCTACAGAGAATCTGGTATAGATCATGTTTTTGCTAAGGGCGCCATTCTTTGAAGTTTCGCCAATTATCACAGGCTTTGCAGAAATGAATTCAGCAAACTTGCGGAGCTCATTGGCTGTATCTCTGCTTATGGAGTCTATGTTTTTTATTACCTTCACAGCAAATTTCCTTCCTTTCCTCTCAGCGATCAAGTCCACAGAAGACCTGATGCGCTCTATCACTACCTGCAGATAATTGCCTCTTTCGCCTATTTCTTTGACTGTTTTAAGCAGTTTTTCTCTTTCCATTAATAAAAATTGCTAAAATTAAATATAAATTCTTTTTAGGTTGAGTTCTATCTATGGGCTCGCAGATAAGCATACCAACTGCAGTTGCAGTGGGCTTAGGTGCAATAATAGGGGCAGGCATATTTGTGCTTAGCGGAACTGCGATAGCGATAGCAGGAGGCTATGCCCTGCTTGCTTTTGTACTTGTCGGAATAGCTGCAATCTTCGTAAGCATAGAGATGGGCGAGCTTTCCTCGCTTATGCCTAATGAGACAGGCGCTTCATACTCTTTCACATACAAAGCCTTTGGAAGCGAGATTGGATTCATAACAGGCATACTTCTCTTTTTTAGCTATGCTACTTCTATCTCCGTAATTTCCCTTGGATTTGGCTCTTACTTGAGTAGTCTTCTTGGAGTCAGTAGCACGCTCGACATACCCTTTGCAATATGCCTGATATTTCTCTTGGCGCTCCTGAACATATTGGGCATAAAGAAGGCTGCGCATGCAGACTTTTTGCTCGTCATAATAAAGGTCTCAATACTCCTTCTTTTTGTTTTTGCCGCACTTTTCATCGCATTTTCAAGCCATACATTTAGCACTTCAAACTTCTCGACCCCTAAAGAAAACTTGATTGTTGCGATCTTTTCTGCAAGCGTAGTAATCTTCTTTGCATATTCCGGCTTCCAGACAATATCTACATTTGCTTCAAAGGTGAAAGGCAGGAATGGGGCTTCGTTGGCAATGGTGGTAGCAACCTCAATAAGCTTGTTGCTCTATGCGCTTGTCGCCTTTTCGCTTATTGCCTTGCTTCCAGCATCCTCTTACCAAGTTAGTGGCGACCCTTTGGCGTTTGCTTTAAAGTCTACACATGCGCCAGAATGGATCCTACTCATTGTTGATATTGGGGCATTGGTAGCTACGGTATCTGCCACAATAGCAATGATACTTAGCTCTTCTAGAATCCTTTACCAGATAAGCAAGGACGGGCTTCTTCCAAAGCCATTTAGGAAATATGACAAGAGGAGAGATGTAGCTGTAAACGGAGTGCTAGTTTCAAGCATAATAGGTATAGTAATGCTCTTTTCTGGCAACATTTATATAATAGCTGCGATAAGCAATTTTGGCCTGCTGTTTTCTTATCTAATGACAAGCTTTGCACTTATACACTTTAGGCGGCTCGGCAAGGTTGGGAGCTTTAAAACCCCTCTCTATCCTTACATTCCTGTAATTACAATAATCTTTCTTTTTGCATTCATAATAGGAATGCCACGTACCGCTCTTCTTCTAGGCACAATGTTGATAATAATACTTCTTGCAGCCTACTACATGTTCAAAGAAGTAAAAAAGAAAGAGCCGGTGATGGTGAGGCTATTTGACTAAACTCCTTTCTTTCTCTCGTTTTTCTTCCCTAAGGAGAAACTTAAACTCTTCTGCCGAAGAGGCAACCCTCCTTCCAATTAGCCTAAGAATCCCTGCAAAGATCGAGTTGTGTTCATCCTCCCACAAGACTTTATCCTTTATCTCGCTGTAGCTGTCATCAAGCAGTATGTCTATGAATTTGAAGCCATTCTTTCCTCCGCGCTTGGAATATAATACCTCCAAATCAAGCCCGTTCTCTAAAAGGATCTTTTTTATTCTGTCAATGTTCTTGTTTGAAGTTACAATTACAACCTCATCTCCTTCCTTAAGCAGCTCTATTATAAGATTCTTTAGCCCTTCATTCAGCTCTACGCTTCCATTGGCAATTCTGTTTGCTGTGCTTTGCCCAACATGCAAAATATCTACAGCAAAGAAAAGTAAATTTTCGCCTATCTGCTGGATGGGTCCATCTTCCTTAAAGCTCTCTCTAAACTTCTTCTCAATAGTGTTTGCAAGCGTCCCGTCAAAGTCTATACCTACTACAAACTTGCCATTTCGCATGCTCTAATGATGCTAAGCCACATTTTAAAAAGTTTCGATGGGATATTATATTTGTCTAACTTTTTGACTGAGCTTATGGATCCTAGAAGTTTTATACTTGGTGAGGTGCGCGAATATTACAAAAGCGCAGAGGTGGCTCCTACCAACATCGAGAAAAGGGAGTTTGCATACGGCGACTTTGAGCACAAGATCCTCCAGCGCCATCTTTCCTTCAAGAGCCCTTCCGAGTTAAGGTCCTTCCTTTTGGAAAAAGTGCCTATGCATGTGCACTACTCTCCAGCCCTGTACAGATTTCCAGATGCAAGGCCCATGGAGAGAAAGGAGCTTATAGGTGCTGAACTTGCATTCGACATAGATATAACAGATATGGACCTCCCATGCCAAAAGGTGCACGGCAAGGAGCTTGTTTGCAAAGACTGCCTTGGGGTCGCAAAAGAAGAGGTTTTAAAGCTCATAGAAGATTTTTTGATTCCAGACTTCGGGTTCAAAAAAGAAGAGATAGAGATAAATTTCAGCGGCAACAGGGGCTACCATGTGCATGTAACTTCTCAAGAGGTGCTTGGGCTTAGCGAAGATGCAAGGAAGGAGATAGCAGACTATATCTCTGGCAAAGGGCTTGATTTCAGTGAAATCTTCCCTACAATAGAGCAGAGGGGCGTGCTTATAGGCCCAAAACCTGAAGACCTCGGATGGAGAGGCAAGATAGCAAGAAATTTCTTGAAAGCGTTGGAAAGTGGGCCCGATGCTCTTATGGCCCTTGGCATAGAAAGAAGGATAGCAAAAAATCTTTATCAGAAAAGAGCACTAGTTGAGATGGGCATTAAGAGTGGCAACTGGGACATGGTATATATAAAGAAGAAAAAAGATTTTTGGAAAAAAATACTAGAAAAGCAGGTGATAAGGCAGAGCGATGTAATAGATAGGAATGTTACAAGTTATACTACCCACACAATAAGGCTTCCAAATACCATACATGGAAGCACAGGATTGATAGCCAAAAAGCTCTCCTTTTCGGAAATCGAAAAATTTGACCCTCTAAGAGATTCAATTGCATTCAAGAAAGGAGAGATGAAGGTAAGGATAGAAAAAGCCCCTGCAATAGTGATGAATAGTGAAGTATATGGCCCATTCGAAAAGGTGGAGGAGTATCTTCCATCTTACATTGCCATATACCTTTACCTCAAAGGGCTTGCTCAGATTTTGGATATAAGGGCATAAAAACTCTTCGAAGCTAAAGGAAGAGTTAAATATTTTCCCGTAAAATAAAATATCTACTTGTTTGCTAATTTCTGGTGTTCAGAATGGGATTTGCTAAATATGTAAAAGAGACGTTCCAGCAGGAATACAGCGAGCGCAGCCCTATTCTCAGGGAGAGGATTGCTAAATGGAGGAAAGAGGGCAGCGTAGTTAGGTTGGAGAAGCCAACAAACATCGTGAGGGCAAGAGAGTTAGGTTACAAGGCAAAGCAGGGTGTTATAGTTGCAAGGGTAAAGGTTAGGAAAGGAATGAGGAAAAGAGAGAAACCGATGGGTGGCAGAAAGCCTTCAAAGAATGCAAGGTTCTTCGCTTATAGGAAGTCATACCAGTCTGTAGCAGAGGAAAGGGCAAATAGGAGGTTTTCAAATACAGAGGTGCTCAACTCATATTATGTAGGTGAAGACGGCAGCTACATTTTCTACGAGGTTATACTTCTAGACCGGGCGCATCCTTCAATACTCAATGACAAAGAGTATAAAAATATAATAAAGCAAAAAGGCCGCGCATTCAGAGGCCTCACTAGCTCTGGAAGAAAGCACCGCGGTCTGCTTCACAAAGGCTTTGGCACAAACAAAAATAGGCCTAGTGTAAGATCTAATATTAGGGGCTGAGTAGCAGATGAAGGCAAGGCTTATAGCGAAAGGCATAGTTCAAGGCGTTGGCTACAGGTATTTTGTAAGGAATGCTGCACTAAGGAATGGGATAAAAGGAATAGTGAGGAATCTGCCAGACGGCTCAGTAGAGGTTTTTGCTGAAGGAAATGAAGAAAGCCTTGAGCGCTTCATAGAAGAGATAAGGTTTGCAGAAGGCTCTTTAGCGAGCGTAAGTGAGCTGGATATATTCAAAGAAGGAGAAGACGGATACAGCGGGCCTTGGAAGGATTATAAAGATAAATTTGTTATAGATAGGTAGCTTTTATGGAAGCCTTTCTTGAGATAAATCTCGGCGAGAAGGCAAAGCACTACATAAAGATAATAGATATGCCCAAGGAGTATAAAAGGAGCAAAGTAAAGGTAAGCGAAAAAGGCGGGAAAATAAAAGTAAATATAGAGGCAGAGGATGCGGTTGCATTGATTGCATCCCTGAGCAGCATCATAAAGCAGATGCGTGTGGTGAGTGCCGTTGACAATATAATAAACAATTCCACTAAAAAATAGACAGCGATAATAATATAAATGTAATTGAATATAATCTCATAAGTCTTTTTCCTTCATGTTGAAGGTGTATATTAGATGAGAAGAGGTTCTCTAGAATTCTGGCCGCATAGAAGGGCTAAGCGCCAGCTCCCCAGAGTTAGAAGCTGGCCAAAGGTAGCTGAGCCTCTACTATTGGGCCTTGTTGCATACAAAGTCGGGATGACTCACGTTGGGATGATTGATGATACAGAATCGCCTTCGAAAGGAAGCGAAGTCGTAAGAGCAGCAACAATTCTCGAAATACCCAAGATATACCTTTATGGGATGAGATTTTACAAAAAAGAAGGCTACAAAGAGCCTGCATTGGAAATATATTCGAAGGAGCTTGCATCCAAAGTGGGCATCAAAAATGCAAAAAATACTCCTGAGAAGCTTGCAGATA
The DNA here is from genome assembly GCA_039793645.1 of archaeon. GTDB lineage: Archaea > Micrarchaeota > Micrarchaeia > Micrarchaeales > CABMGC01 > JAGDYD01. Next base: position 5,164 of record JBAMLI010000005.1, on the reverse strand, counting down.
TAAAGAAAAACCTCTCAAATTATGTAGACGTCACAGCCCTTATGTTTGCAGACCCTTCCACTCTTGGCTTCGGCAAGAAGAAAATCTCAAGGTTTGAGGTTCCTGTTGGTGGCGATTCTATTGAGAAGAAGATAGAACTGCTTGAAAAGTACCTTGGGAAAGAAGTGAAGGCAAAAGAGATATTAAAGAATGGAGAATTTGTGGATGTCACTTCTATAACAAAAGGGAAAGGCTGGGCGGGGGTAATAAAGAGATTTGGAGTTGCAAGGCAGATGAGAAAAGCTACAGGCAAAGTCAGGCATGTAGGAACCCTTGGTCCATGGCATCCTCCAAAAGTCCTTTATACCGTACCGCATGCAGGGCATATGGGATACAATTACAGAACCGAGCTCAATAAGAGGATTCTGAAGATTGGAAGTGCAGAAGAGGCTAAAAACATAAATGTCAAAGGAGGATTTTTGAACTATGGGATAGTGAAGAATGATTTCATAATAGTTGACGGCTCACTCCCTGGTCCTGCAAAAAGGCTCGTAAGGATAAGGAAGGCCCTTCGCTCGAAGGTCAAGGAGCCTCAAGAAGTTAAGCTTACCTTCATATCAACTAGCTCTAAGCAGGGTGCATAAGAATGGAGGCTAATGTTTACAATATCAATGGCGAAATCGCTGGAAAGCTTTCTCTTCCAAGCATATTTGAAACGCCTTTCAGGATAGACCTTGTAAGAAGGGCGTTGCTTGCAGAGCAAAGCTTAAGGTACCAGCCACAAGGGCATTATCTTCTTGCAGGCCTGCAGACAACAGCAGTGTATGTCGGGAGAATGGGTGCATATAGGTCTGGAAGGCACATGGGCATCGCAATAAGGCCAAGGCAGAAGCTTGGCGGAGGAGCAATGGGAGATGTAAGAAGAATTCCTTCTGCAGTTAAGGGTAGGCGTGCACACCCTCATAAGATAGAGAAGAAGCTTGTAGAGCTTATAAACCTAAAGGAGTATAGGAAGGCAATCGCCTCTGCGATAGGCGGCTCGGCAAGCAAAGAAATTGTTGGCAAGATTCACAAAATCAGCTCATTGCCCATAGTTGTTGAAGATAAGATAGAAAGCATAAAGAAGACAAAAGACCTCATACACATATTGGAGAAGCTTGGGCTGAAGGAAGAGCTTGAAAAGTCCCATGAGCCTCGGCTCAGGAAAGGGCTCAGGAGAAGCTCAAGGAGGAGGAAGTTTAGAAAGAGCATACTTATAGTCACGTTAAATGATGATGGCATAAGCAAGGCTTCTAGGAACATACCTGGAGTTGCACATTCAAAACTCTCAGATTTGAAAATTGAGCTTCTTGCGCCTGGAGCAATGCCAAGGATAATAATATGGGACGAAGGCGCTGTCAAGAAGCTGGAAGATGCTGTGAAGGAGCTAAAGGTGAAGTAAATGTCAAAGCTCATGTACCCCATAGCAACAGAAAAAGCAATAAATATGGTAGAGAGGAATAATATTATTACTTATGTAGTCGATATGAGGGCTACAAAAAAAGAAATAAAGGAAGAATTTGAAAAAGAATTTAATGTAAAGGTCGACAAGGTATCAATTATAAGAGAACCTGCAAACAGGAAGAAAGCTTATATTAAGCTTAATCCACAATACAAGGCAAGCGACATTGCCTTAAAATTGAAGCTTATATGAAGGTGTAAATGTGGGTAAGAGATTAAAGCAGCAAAGGCGCGGAAAAGGAAGCAATGCATACAGAAAGCCACCAAACACGTTTAAGGCAGATGTGGCTTTCAGGCCTAGCCCAGCGAGCAAGATTATGGGCGAGGTCATAGAGTTTATAGATGATCCGGGCCACACAGCGCCTCTTATGAGAATAAGGTATGAAGACAATACAGAATCTATACTCATAGCCCCAGAGGGCATAAAGATAGGTGACAAGATAGAAGAGGGTCCAGATGCAAGGATAATGCTTGGCAGTGTTCTTCCTCTTTCAAAAATACCAGATGGTATGCCTGTTTACAACATAGAATCAATTCCTGGAGACGGAGGCAAATTTGTCAGGGCTGCAGGCGCTTCAGCTACAGTTGTTTCACACTCTGGCGACAAAGTGAGCGTTTGGCTGCCTTCAAAAAAGACAGTCGAGCTTGATGCAAAGTGCAGGGCAGAGATCGGCGCAGTTGCAGGTGGAGGCATGGAGATGCAGCCTATAATGAAAGCAGGCAAAAACTATTACATAAAGCACGCCATAAATGCAAAATGGCCTGTGAACAGGGGAGTAAAGATGAACCCAGTGGACCATCCATTTGGTGGCAAGCAGCACCACAAAGGAGCTTCAAGCATGGTTGCAAGAGGCGCTCCACCAGGCGCAAAGGTGGGCCACATAGCAGCAAGGCGCGTAGGAAGGAAGAAGAGGGGTTGAAATGGCTAGAGTATTTACATTTAGAGGCAAGACTCTTGAAGAGCTAAAAAGCATGAGCATAAATGATTTTGCTAAGCTACTCAAATCCAGGCAGAGAAGGTCGCTTATGAGAATGGGAATAAGGGAAAAGCAGCTTATTAAAAAAGTTGAAAAGCTCGACAAGAAAGGAGTAAACAAGGTAATAAGGACCCATGTAAGAAGCGCAGTTATACTGCCTTCATGGGTCGGCAAGAAGTTTGCAGTCTTCAATGGAAAGGAGTTCCAAGAACTTTACATAACCCCTGAAATGCTAGGCCATAGGCTCGGCGAATTCGTTTTCACTACAAAGAGGGTTATACACTCTGCGCCTGGAATAAGGGCTACGCGTGGCAGCAAATTCTTGGCGGTGAAGTGATGAAGTATTCGTTCAACATTAAAAATGCAGAAGGCGTTGCGCTTGCACAGAGGTATGATGTCAATGCAAGCTACAAGGATCTTGCAGCTGTATGTGACGCTGTAAGGTATATGAATGCTTCTGCAGCCTTGAGTCTTTTGGACAAAGTAATAAGCATGGAGATGCCAATACCATATAGGAGGCACAACAAGCACATGGGAGCAAGGCATGAGCTAGGTGGCAGGAAAGGGGCGTATCCTGTAAAGGCTGCAAAAGAGGTAAAGCTTGCAATAATAAATGCGATAGCAAATGCAAATAATATGGGATTGCCTGGAGAAGATTTATATATAGTCCATGCATCAGCAAACAAGACTCGCATAGAGAGAAGGTACCCTTCAAGGGGCACCCTTGCATGGGGAAGAGGAATGTATGGAAGAGCCTCGATAATGCATAGCGATCTGGAATATGCAAAGATAGAGATAGGATTGGCAAATAAGGATGAAAATTGGCTTACAAAAAACATGAAGTACTTCATAAAGAAAAAAGAGCAAGAAAGCGCAAAGTTCTACAAGAATGAGAAAAGAAAAGGAGCCAAGGAAGAAACCGAGAAGAAAGCAAGCGAGAAACCAAAGAGCGCTGGAGGGGTAAAAGGCAGCGCGACAAAGGAGAAAAAAGAGCAAGAAAGCGCTAAAGAGGAAGCAAATGAGGTGAATAAATAATGGTAGTGGAAAGGAAATTCATATCTGATGCACTTATCAAGCTTAGAATATCCCAGTACCTTGAAAAGGTGCTGAGCAAGGCGGGCTTCTCAAGAGTAGAAATTCAAAAGACTCCTATGATCACAAGGATTACAGTTTATGTTACAAATCCAGGCAGAGTTATAGGGAGCGGAGGTCAGACAATAAATGCCCTGACAGAGGACATAAAGAATAGATTCCACATACAAAATCCGCAGATAAGTGTCGCAGAGGTAAAGAACCCCAAGCTTGAGCCCAGGATTGTCGCTAGGTATATTGCAAACTCGCTTGAAAGAGGTGCAAACCCTAGAAGCTTGCTTCATTCAGTGCTTAGAGATATTGTCACGGAAGGCGCACTTGGGGTTGAGCTTGTAGCATCTGGAAAGCTCGCTGCAAAAGGGGCGAAAGCAAGGACTATAAAGGTAAGGCACGGCTATATACCAAAGGCAGGGGCAGTTAGGAATCTTGTAGATGAAGTGCATTATACTGCTTACCCAAAATATGGTGCAATAGGGATAACAGTCAGGATAGTGCAGCCAGGCACAAAGTTCCCTGACAGAGAGGTAAAAGAGGTTGCTCTTCCGAAGAGCATAGCTGAGGCAAAGTGATCTTTATGAAAATAAAAGAATTGAGGATGCTCTCTGACGACGCCTTGAAGGCAAAACTTGGAGAGGTGAAGCTAAGCCTAAGTATAGAAAGAAGAAAGATAGCCTCTACAGGCGTTTCAAGCAAGAAAGTAAAAGTAAGAGAGCTAAAGAGGACTGTTGCTCAAATAATGACTCTGCTTAGAGAAAGGGGTGTGAAACTCTAATGTCTGAAATCTGTCCAAAATGTGGTCTGCCCAAGGAACTCTGCGTATGCGACATTCTTGAAAGGGAAACCTCAAAAAAGATAAAAGTATATGTGGAGAAGAAGAAATTCCAGAAATATATGACAATAGTTGAAGGCCTTTCGGGAGACGAACTCGAAAAGGTGGCCAAATCCTTGAAAAGCATGCTTGCCTGCGGTGGCACGTACAAAAACGGCGTAATAGAATTGCAGGGCATGCATAAAGAAGAGGTCAAAAAAGCGCTTATAAAGCTTGGCTATCCTGAAGAGAGCATAGATGTAGTATAATCAGATCTCTTCCCTAACTTCTCTGTAGCCTGTCTCTATTATTTCCTTCAGGACATCTATCAAATAGCTTGCATTCTTTACAATGTCTCCTTCGCTTATTATTCCTATCAAGGTATTATTTTCATCAGTTACGCAAAGCTTCTTCACTTTTTTGTTGACCATAATCTTTGCTGCTTCTTCCAAGGAGAGCTCTTTTTTGATAGTAACAACAGGCTTGCTCATCACATGCGAAGCCTTTGAAAAAAGTAGGTTCCTCTTTTTTGTGAGGAGCCTCCTTATAATATCACCTTCTGTAACTATCCCAATCGGCGAATTTTTGTCGTCTACAATGACAACAGAGTTAATGTTGTGCTTGTTCATCTTCTGGGCAATGCTCTTTATGCTCTCGCTAGGCTTGGCTGTTATTACAGGCTTGCTCATCACATCATTTACTATCAGCGACCTTGTATCTGAGTACATGCTCTCGATGAAAAATATACAATTAAAATTTAAAAAAGAGCCGGCAAAAAGAGAGTAGTAAAGGTAAAAAATATGATAAA
>JBAMLI010000004.1:0-1864 GCA_039793645.1 archaeon | reverse complement strand
TTATGAGCCCGATGATACACCTGCTGATGCAAAACTTATCTCAACAGATGGCACTGCTCAGACTCATAACTTTAGCAAGCAAGGCGATGTTGATTGGATTAAATTCAATGCTCTTGAAGGAAAAACTTACACAATTGATACCCTAAATCTTGGGCCAAGTTGCGATACCGTGATGTATCTCTATGCACCAGACGGCATAACTATTATTGACTATAACGATGACTTTGATTCACTTGCTTCTAGAATTGACTTTGAGGTTCCTGTAGGTAAAGGTGGCACTTACTACATTAAAGTTCAAAACTATAATCCAAATACCTTTGGTTATGGCACAAACTATGATATTAGAGTCTATCCTGCACTGCAAATATCATTCTTGCCAGAATTTGTGCAGACCAACACACCAACCGATGTAACTGTTACTGTCACTCAAAATGGAAATCCTGTAAGTGGTGCAAGTGTCTATAATACATTTACAAACACAACACTAACAACAAATTCGTCAGGTCAGGTAACATTTAATGTAAATAGTCAGTTTTCTGGTTGCTTCAGAGTTGATGTTACTTATGGTGACTATAAAAGATCTTATGATTATATTTGTGTAATTAATAGCAGCAGTTCTATAATCGAAGTAAAACCCATTGATAAACATGGATACTTCCTAACCAATTTTGATCTTGAAGGCTTTAGGAATTCTGGAAATTATGAATACTCTCTGTGGGCACCCTGGTCATCCTACAGAAATAAGGCAAAAGTTATAGTTCCTGCAGGGTCTAATATTGTTGTTGTATCAAAGGATAGTTGGTATACCCACGATGGTTCTTCTTATTACCTTGTAAAGACTCAAGATTCCACTGCTCTTAATAAGGTTACAGTTTCTTTTGATGCATCGACTGAAACAAAAACATTAACAATAAATAGCACTTTGGACAATAACCCATTTGTATACGACAATCTCTATCTTAGAAAAGAGGATCTCAAATACATTGAAAGTTATAGTCTAGGGTCAAGCACTTCCTCTGGCTCTAAGCAAGTCTATGTTCTTCCAGGAACCTATACAGCAGTCCTTGGCCAATTTTACCGATCATCCTCAAATGATTATGCGCTTCTTAAAGAACATATTTCAGTTACATCTGATACAACAATATCAGCCTCTTTTAACTCCTCTACCCTTGGAACTCTAAATAGGCACGGATATGATGGAAGTTCAACTGAACGTAAACTTTACTTAAGCCTCTTTGTTGACGGGATTGAATTCTACTCCTATTCCTCCGGTGAACCACTTCTTTTGAGTCCTTCAACATACAAAATTAATTATGCATCTCTCAATATTTACAACTACCCAGACGATTGGTCTTACGATTTTATCCCCTCTGAAACTATTACAGTTACATCAGGTTCAACTCAAACTGTTAACTTTGGTGGTCCTCTTACACTAAGTATTACAACAGATAAAATTTTATACCAACCTGGCGATACAGCCAATATTAAAGTAAGAGTTAATGATGCATACGGGCATCCTCTTGATTGGATCTCTCACTACAATTATAGCTCTTCCTCAACAAACACTTCTTTAGAAAAAGATATCTCTTCTCTAAATTATAACGATCCCTTCATCCAGTTAAAACAAGATGTAATGTTAAGGAGTACAAATTTACAAACCCAAACAGAATTCCCATTAGAAACTACAATTTCTCCATCATCGTATTCTGAGTATCCATATATCCACCTTATAGTTAAAGATCCAAATAATAATATAGTTGTTGATACATCAAACTACTCTTTCTGGTACCTTAGAGAAGTCGGCTATAATTACTCAATTCCCTCAAATGCTCCAACTGGCACTTACACCATTAGTATTTCTCTT
>JBAMLI010000003.1:0-1867 GCA_039793645.1 archaeon | reverse complement strand
TATTATAGATAGTGTGCCGAAGATAAAGGATGAGCTGGAGACCCTAAACAGGCTTATTCAGGAGGCGGAGGAACTGATCCACCAGAAGGATGAAAAGCTTGAGAGGGTAAAAGATAGAATAAAGTTTCATGCTTCAAGGAATGAGAAGATCATTGTCATCACGAGCTTTTTAGCTACGGCAGAATACATCTATGACTCTCTCAGGGGAGATCCAGAATTTTCCGGCAAAGTTTACTTAGTTACTGGGAAGGTGAGCCAGGAGGATAGGAGAAGCAGGTTGCAGTTGTTTTTGAAAAACGGTTCCGTGCTTGTAGGCACGGACATTCTCGGCGAATCCTTGAACCTCCAGGAAGCAAATGTTTTAATAAACTACGAAATGCCCTGGTCCCCCATTGTGTTCATTCAGAGGGTAGGTAGGATTTACAGGTATCCGATGAAAAGGGATGTTTTTGTCTACAATATATTCAATCAATACAAGATAGACCAGCGTGTGTTGGAGGTAATGTATAACAAAATAGAATCGATGGTCAGGGACTTTGACGAGGGCAGTATTGAGATCTTAGGTCATGAGCTTACAGAGGATGAGGTCAAGAAAATCATATCAAGGGGATATATCGAGGGTATTCCTGAGGCAGAGAAAGCAATTGAAGAGAAGATAGAGCATGCAGAGGAGATCTATAACAAATTGAAGGAGGTAATAAGTATTACAGAGGCTGGAAGAAGGTATGTAAATGCAAAGGATTTGATTAAAGACCCCATTTCAATCTTTGAGGAATACGACCTGAAAAATCTGCTGAAATTTGCCAAGGAATGCGGTATCGCGGAGGCCCATGTTGGTGACGATATAGTTTATGCCAGATGCAACAACATCCAGATGGTCAAGCTTGACGTGGAGGACGAGTGCATAAAATGCATAATTGATAAGGGGAAGAGTTTAAACCCGACACCAGTTGTCTATGAATATAAATACACATCCCCTGCCTGGGTAGTGCTTGTAAATTATTACTCTGTCAATGAAAATGGTGAAAAAGAGTTAATATGGCAGAATGTAATGATCTTAACCGACAGGGAAATTATACCCTATGAAAAGATAAAGAGCTACAGCTTTCTTGGTGTTTACAATAACCATTTCCCCGATTTTCCTGAAGAGCCAGGTTTTGACCTCAACAAAGGCCTCAGAAACATCATAAATACCATCAAGGAAATATACGATACACGTATTGCCAGGAGCATAAGATTAATAGAGGAAAGGAAATCCTATGTTGATCAAGAGACCAGGGAATTCCTGGATTATGAAATTCAGGAACTGAAGAAAAAACTGAATTTAAAAATAGAGGCAGAAATATCTGAGGTAATTGCCCGTGTTTATCTTAAGGGTAGGGAAGATCTGAAAAATGACCTGGAGTACCTGAAGAGGAAGCACGAGGTAGAGATGGAGGCTATGAAGGTTGTAAAGGAATATGAAGAAAGCAATGGGTTTGAGGTAATGGATGTTCATGAACTAGATCCAGGGTATGATCTTATAAGTTTTAAGGGAGATTTTGAAAAATACATAGAAGTAAAGGGCCTTTCCCATGAGGAGGATACCGTTGTATTAACTGAAAATGAGTTAAAAGTATCCAATAATAATATTGAAAAATATTTCCTCTATGTGGTCATAGATCCGTTCAATAAGAAAAAAATAATAATTAAAAAGCCACCGTTTCAACCTAAGGAAGAGAGATATATTACTCAGTATCTGATAAGTATAAATTGATTTTTTCATCCAAATTTAAGTTCATGAAAGATCACAGTCAAGATAATTAATATGGGTATTAAATATATTAAGGGAAAATACTTTTGCACTGGGGTAATTAGCGTTAAAATA
>JBAMLI010000002.1:0-1869 GCA_039793645.1 archaeon | reverse complement strand
TGATTTCTAGAAGAGGTATTCCTTGTTTACATTCTCAAGCCCTTCCTTGTTTTGCCTTGATGTTTCTTCCTCTCCAACAAAATGCCTTATGCTTTTCATAATGTTGGGGTATCTTTCATCAAGCGCTCTCTTCATCTTCTTCGCTATACTGTAATATTCTGGATGCGCCTCTTTTGTAGACCTGTTTTCAGCAATGTATATTGCTTCGCCAAGCCCCATCTGCATGTAAAACTTAGCAGAAGTCGCAAGCGGGAGGAGGAGCTTTGCCTCTTCTTCAAGGCCCATGCGCGCAAGAAGCTTCCTAGCCTTTGCAGCGTTTGCAATAGCTTCTTTCACGCTTTGGAATGCCTCGCTTTCAATAAGTATATCTGGCAGATAATAAGCGCTATCGCTTATTTCGTAGTTCTTGATTGTATCCCTGTGCCTCTGCAAATCCCTCAACGAGCCCATGCTTATATCTATCTCAAAAAGGAGAGAGCCTACCCCAAATATAGTCCTGTTGAGCGCATCATGCTTGCTCTGCCTGTGGGAGGTAATTTCATTGATATAGTTCAGCACTTTATTGTCTTCAATTCCAGCGATTTTTGCTATTTCACCAAGCAGCTCATCTTCGCTTGTTCCATATAGGCTCACCTTCTCTCCATTATAGCCGATTATTTTTGGCTCATCATTTAAGATGGTAAACTTCTTTACATTTGCATAATAAACCTTCTCAAACTCATCAGGGGCAAGATGCTTTGCAAAGGAGGGCATATTTTCCTCTATTGCTTGCTTGAGCCCCTCCCCAACAATCCTGCTTACAGGATTAGTGCTTGCGAGCATCTTTTTTGTAAGCCTTTCAAAGCTCTTTGCATTGGTGGAGAAGAATACAACTGTCATCTTCGAAGCAGGCAGCAATGCCCGCGCTATGTCACGAGCGTTGGGCTCAATGACATTCTTCATGTATTCTTCGCTTGGCTCTTTTCCATGCTCCTTTGCATATGCCTGCGCTAATTTCTTTTCCATTGCCTGCATCGCAAGCTTGTACGCATTGTCGAGCTTTTCGACCGCTTCTTTGTATATTTCAAGTGCATTGCTGTTTGATGCAATGCTCTCTGGAATGTAGTACTCATCAAACCTCACATACCTTGTGGAGCGCTCCTGCGAGGCTATGAAGGTTTCATCTTGCATCTCCATCGCTTGCAATATGGGCATTACAATAGCAACAAGCGCATGCGACTGCTCCATTATGTTTGCATGGCCAAGCACATTTACTATTTTGCTTAACGCGCTCCTCGCCTTTTCATTGCCTTCCTTTTCAAATATTTTCTTAAGCTCCTCTATGCCCGCGCCTTTCTCAATAGCTTCCTTTGCCATGTAAAGCTTGCTGCTCTCGCCGAGGAAAGAGTCGCTTTTTCTAAGCAGCCTTTCAAGAAGAAGCTCGCCCTCCCTCGGGTTTATCCTGCTTGCATTTGATACATCGAGATAAGCAAGGCTCTCAGGATCCGGATCGGTTTTATAGAATACTACTGCAATCTGGCCATTTGCATAGAGCCTGTATCCAGTTTTATCTAATATTTTGAACGCCATAAAGATCAGAGAAATTCCAAAGATAGGAGGTATGCTTTATAATGCTAACAAATTTTTCTTTACGAATAACCGCCACCTCCACGCCACCGCCAATCCAACTATGCAAACAAATTATTTAATCCCATCAGGGTTTTTCTGTTTCTTTGCGTAAATCAAGTGCAAAGAACCTCCAACAGTTTCCATTTGGCGTATAATAGTTGCCATTGGTTTTAATTATCAATTTTGATAATTAACCTTGCAAAGCCTTCTCAATCACCTCTAGATCAAAAAAGCAAGGCAGACGTTGGTGAAGAGAATAGA
>JBAMLI010000001.1:0-14928 GCA_039793645.1 archaeon | reverse complement strand
GATAGAGCTTTCAAAGTAATTGCTAATTTCTTTTTTCTTTTTATTCCACACCCATCTTTATTGCATTTGCTATATCAGTGGAAGTCACCATGCCTAAAAATAGCATCTCTTCCTTGCTGTTGACTACAGGGAGCCTTGTAATGTGCATTTCGAGCATTACCTTGGCAGCCTGATCTATATCTTCTTCGGAGCAGACAAACAGCGGGCTTGACATAATCCTTCTTATGCTCTCGCTTTTGTCCCCTTTAAATTTCTTAATATCCTTCTCCTCTACAATGCCAATAAGCCTCCCAGCCTCGATCACAGGTATAAGCTGGATCTTATTTACTTTCATAAGCTTTTCAACCGATTTTATGCTGGTGTTTGCAGAAACTGCCACTGCAAATCTATGCATGATTGTAGAGACATTGGGCATGATTAAAACTAGCTACTTAAATTTAAATTCCTTCCCTGCAGAGCAAAGATGCAAAAATCTATTATATTTTCCTGAGATATCTATCTAGGGTGTTTTTTTGCTCAGAAGCCATTATATAAACGAGCTTGGGCCATCGCTAGAGGGCAAAGAGGTAAGGCTGTGCGGATGGGTGCACGAGGTAAGAAACATAGGCAAGATAATCTTTATGCTGCTTAGGGACAATACAGGCATAGTGCAGGTCACTGCAAAAGAGGGTGTAGCAAGCAAGGAGCTCATGAAGAGCATGGATCTTCCTAAAGAAAGCGTGGTTATGGTAAAAGGAGTAGTAAGCAAAAGCTCAGAAGCAAAGAAGGGATTCGAGATAATCCCAAATGAAGTAGTAAACCTAAATCCACTCTCAACCAAAATTCCTTTTGAAGTCACAGGCAAGGTGCCTGCAGATCTGGACGTGAGGCTCGAATATAGGTATATAGACCTTAGGAGGAGGGAGACAACAGCCATATTTAAGATAGAATCAACGATGCTTCGGGCATTTAGGGAGATACTTTCAAAGGATGGGTTCGTTGAGATAAGGACTCCATCTATAGTCGCTGCAGCAACAGAAGGCGGAACAGAATTATTCCCAGTCGAATATTTTGAAAAGAAGGCATACCTTTCGCAATCCCCTCAGCTTTATAAGCAGCTTGCAGTGATAGGGGGCTTTGATAAGGTTTTCATGATAATGCCCGTATTTAGGGCTGAGAAGCACAACACTACTGAGCACCTAAACGAAATAACGCAAATGGATATAGAGATGGGCTTTGCAAATCACGAAGATGTTATAAGAGTCTTAAAAAAAGTGGGCATTGGGATAATAAAAGAAGTTAAAAAAAGAAATAGCGATGAGCTTCAAGAGCTCGGCGTAGAATTGAATGTGCCAAAGCCTATAGAAGTTACATACTCAAAAGTCATAGAGAAGCTCAATGAAAATGGCGTGAGCATAGAGTTTGGAGAAGACTTGGGAAGAGAGCACGAAGAAATGATAGCAAAGCTTTATGGAGATTTTGTCGTGCTTAAAGGCTATCCTACAAAGATAAGGGCTTTTTATACAATGCCAAGCGAAAAGGACCCTGAAATATCTAACAGTTTTGACTTGATTTACAAAGGGATTGAGGTCTCGAGCGGGGCGCAAAGAATACATATCCCGCAGCTGCTTGAAGATGCAATAAGGAGAAGGGGCATGGACCCTAAGAACTTCGAGTTTTATGTAAATGCATTCAGGCAGGGGGCTCCGCCTCATGCTGGCTGGAGCATAGGGCTCGAGAGGTTTGCAATGAAGATAACCAACAAAAGCAACATAAGGGAATGCTCCCTTTTCCCAAGAGATAGGAATAGAATTACCCCGTAGGTGAGGGCATGCAAATAAAGAGCATTAAGATTGAAAAAAATCCGGATGAGCAGGTCATTATAGGGCATGCTGGCTTCATAAAGACAGCTGAAGACCTTTATGAGGCGATGGCAAACTCAGTTCCAGGTATAAAATTTGGGGTTGCATTTGTAGAAGCAAGCGGCCCCTGTCTTGTAAGAACCGAAGGAAATGAGAGCGAGCTTATAGCCAAAGCGGAGAGGAATGCGCTTAGCATAGGTGCTGGGCACACTTTTGTGATAATATTCAAAAATGCATACCCTATAAATGTGCTAAATGCGCTCAAAGTTGTGCCTGAGGTTGTGAATATTTACTGCGCAACAGCTAATGATGTGGAAGTGATGGTTGTTGAGGGAGCCAAAGGAAAGGCAATAATCGGCATAGCAGACGGCGAGGCTGCAAAAGGAGCAGAAAAGGAGGAAGACAAAGCCAAAAGAAGGAAGTTCTTGCGGGACATAGGGTATAAGCTTGGGTGAGAAAGATGGGTTTTAAGCTTCTTTCAAAAAGCGAGGCGCAGGAAGTCATTGAGGTATTGGAACGCGCATATCCAAACGCAAAGTACTATCTAAATTTTTCCAATCCTATCGAGCTCCTTGTTGCCGCAATACTCTCTGCCCAAACGCATGATGAGATAGTTAATGCAGTCACTCCAGAGCTTTTCAAAAAGTACAAAAGCGCCAAGGATTATGCAAATGCAAAGCCAGAAGAGCTGGTAAAATACATAAAGAGGGTCAGCTATGCAGGCAACAAAGCAAAAAACATAATAAGTGCATGCAAGATCATAGAGGAAAAATATGATGGAAGAGTGCCAGACAAGATGGAGGAATTGATTCAACTGCCCGGAGTAGGCAGGAAGACTGCAAACACAATACTGATAAATGCTTACAACAAAGTTGAAGGCATACCTGTAGATACATGGGTGATAAAGCTTTCATATAGGATAGGCCTTAGCAAAAATACAAAGCCAGAGCTGATAGAAAAGGACCTCATGAATATAGTGGATAAAAAGTACTGGCACAACATAGCCTATGTACTCAAACAACATGGCAAATCAACATGCAAAAGCACAGTGCCAGAATGTTCAAAATGCGTAATTAGCAAGATCTGTCCAAGAAACGGGGTTTCAAAAAGCATCTAATCGATGATTGTTGATGAAGGCATATTGTGATTTCCATATACACAGCAAATATTCCAGGGCTACAAGCGAGAATCTTGGATTGGAGGGCATAGCTGAAGGCGCAAAAAACAAAGGCATAAGCATTATAGGCACAGGGGATTTTACCCATCCTGCTTGGTTTGCCGAGCTCAAAGAAAAGCTGAAGCCTGCCGAGGAAGGTTTATACGAATATAGAGGAGTAAGGTTTATTTTGACAGTTGAGGTCTCTACCATCTTTAATAGGCCAGACGGAGTTAAGAAAGTCCACCACATAATCCATGCGCCCTCTTTGGAAACTGCAAGCCAGATAAATGACCTCCTTTCAAAGTATGGGGATCTCGCTGCAGATGGCAGGCCTACATTAAATGCTGAGCCGAGCGAGATTGTTGAAAAAATAATATCATTAGACAAGGATGTGCTAATCTATCCTGCCCACAATTGGACTCCATTTTATGGATGCATGGGGAGCCAAAATATGTTCAATTCACTAAAGGAATGCTATGGCGACCAAGAAAAAAACATATATGCGCTTGAAACAGGATTGTCTTCAGATCCAAAGATGAACTGGCGCCTCTCTATACTTGACAAGTATTCTCTCCTTTCCAGCAGCGATGCGCACTCGCAGCAAAATATAGGGAGAGAAATGACAGTTTTTGAGATAGAGGAAATGTCATACAAGTCCATAAATGATGCCATAAAAAAGAAAGACAACAAGAAGCTTGCCTTAACAGTCGAGTATTATCCTGAAGAGGGCAAATACCATTATGATGGCCACAGGAACTGCAATGTCTCCATGAGCCCGCAAGAAGCTGAGAAGCACGGCAATTTATGCCCTGTGTGTGGCAAGCCTTTGGTGATAGGGGTGTTGCATAGGGTTGAAGAGCTTGCAGACAGGCCAGAAGGCTTTATGCCTAGCAATGCATCTAGGTTTGTATATGCTGTGCCATTGATAGAAGTGCTTTCATACATAACCAACAAAGGAAGGAACACCCAGCATGTAAAGTCTCTTTATTCTTCATTGCTCAAGAAGTTTGGAAGCGAAGTAAGAATACTTTTAAATGAGGATTTAGAGAAGATAAAAGAAGTGGACAAGACGCTTGCAGAGGCGATAGAGAATATGCGGGAGTCAAAGGTCAACCTTATACCTGGGTACGATGGTGTATTTGGAGTGGTGGATCTGCTCAACAGAATTAAAATGCCAGAAAGGAATTTTGGAGTACAAAGACGCATCTCCGATTTTGGCAAAGATAAGTAAAGAAACAAATAAAAATGAGCAATGATAAATCAATGGTAAATAGGCACGGAATAATAGGCGGTGCATCGCATGAAGTTTACCACGGCATTGTTGGCTGCTGTTTTGATGTTTATTCCAGCGAACGCTGGCTTTGTAGGCAGTGCGTATATTTATGCTCCTGCAGTATTGACCCAGACAAATAAAGGCTCATTAACAACATTTTTTCTAAATGTAACAACTGGAAATGGCCTTGTTACAATAAGCGGCCCTTCATCGATTGGCTCAAGCACGCTCCAATCTGCAGAAATAGGTGCTTCTTATGCATGCAATTATCTTGGGCTAAACAAGAGCGATTACGACTTTTTCTATTTCATATCTGATAGAAATACAAGCGTCACCGGCCCTAGTGGAGGTCTAGCATTTACATTGGATGCAATATCAGCCCTTTCGCACAAGCCCCTTCTCCATAATTTCACACTCACAGGGACAATCGATATGAACGGCACTGTAGGAATTGTTGGCGGGGTATATGACAAGGTGAGCGCTGCAAAGGAGCATGGCTTGAAATTTATGCTTGTGCCTTATGTGCAAAATGGCAGCTTTGAGAATCTTTTATACTATATCACCCAGCAGGAATTTGGCATACCATTAGTGGAGGTCAATAATGTTTCTCAAGCGCTCCAATTTGCCACGGGGGAAAAGACCCCATATCCATTGAATTATTCAAACCCTACGGATTATAATGTTGACAAATTGCCTCCCGCAAACCTTACTTGCATATATTGCAATAAAACTGCATTCAAGAATCTTACTTCTTTCACATTCAATTTTACTAATGAGACGATAGCAAGCATACCACCCATATACCAAGGCGCAAAGCTGGGCTTTTCTAAAAATATGGAGGAATATGCAAAGATAGCGCAAAAAGGTTACCTCTACACTGCTGCAAATTTTGCGTATCTCACATTTTCGCAGGCTTTTCTGCTCGCCAACTCAAAAAATGCAAATTTTAGAACTGCAAGCCAGCTTATTTCAAATGTCTCAAATTATTGCTCATCCCTTGTGCCGCCGCAGATTACAAGCACAAATTATGAGTATGTGGTAGGTGGGGAGTTTAGGCAGGAGCTTGGAATTATAACCGCCACAAATGCTGCAAGCATTCTGAATGCAAGCGATACAACAGACGGTGTTTTTGAAGGGATTTATGGGGTTGGAGAAGCATATGGCTGGTGCCTTGCAGCAAGCGACATGTACAGTATTGCAAGCAATATGGGCGGCGTTGCTGTAGAGTCTTCTCCTTCTCTCAAGAGCTATGCCATGGGTCTTATAAATAATGCGAGCATTTATGGAGGGAACATGTATCTTCAAGCTGCTAAAGACCTCTACAGCAAGGGAGAATATCCTGCTTCAATTTACAGCGGCATATACGCCAGCATATTTGGAAATCCGATAATAACAAACTATACACCTTCGCAGTATCTTAGCATAGAAAGCAGCATGATAAACACTTCGAATTACGGCATATGGCCAAACCAATTTGCAAGCTCTGCAAAATTCTATATAAATGAGTACAACATCACAGGCAATTCAAGCTATTTAGAGAGCGCTTATTCTCTTGCTCTCCTTGCTTCAAAGCTCAGCAGTGCCAACAAGCTTATAAACAGCTCCTTTGTGCCTATTTCAAATCAATCAATGCAGCAGTGTAGTGGATGCAGCAGCATATCCAGCAAAATACAAGAGATATACTTTGCACTTCTCTTTATTCTAGTTATACTTTTTATCATACTTGTATTGCTCCTTGTTGTTTTGCTTAGGCCTTGCCCTAAATCAAACCCATCGCCAACTCCATCGAAGCACAAGAAGCAAGCGCCTTAAATCTGCAGGTTTAGCATAGGCGCCAGCAAAAGGGCAATCAATGCCAGGGCCATCGCCCCAAGCGAGGCATTTCTGGCGAAGGAATAGAATTTTTCATCGCTTTTGTATGTATAAGCTATACCAACATAAGCAAGCATAAAGTCTGTTATCGCCGTTGGGATAATATAAACAAGGTTGAGCTTAAATGGCGGATAATAAAGAAAGAGGAGTATGCTTATTGAAATGGCTGCAAGGTAAAGTATAAGGGAGACAATGGCAGCGCCTTTTACCCCTATTACCTTTGGCAATGTTTTTGCGTTCCTCACCGCTGTGTCTCCTTTTAAGTCTCTGATTGTGCCATGAATTTCCCTTGCAAGGCCGGTAAAGAAAATAAGAAAAGTTATAAGGATTATTTTTTCATTTAGATGCGGCTCTACAACATAGTTTCCAAAGATGAATGGAATAGCCATTGAAAATGCTATATAGGCATTGCCCCAGAAAAGCTTTTCTTTGAGCTTGTAGGCATAGAAGACAGCTAGCAAGCCAAAAACAAGCGCTATTGCAAAGCAATATACATTTATGAAGGCGCTTGCACCAATTCCAACTACAAGAGTAATTGCTGTCACAACAAGTGCATCGCTTGGCTTGAGGCTTCCATTTACGAGTGGCCTATTAAACTTTTTGTTGTACTTGTCTACCTCTATATCATAATAGTCATTTATTGCAAACGAAGCCATGCTTATGAAGACAGGAGTTATTATGCTCATTGCCAATAAAAACAGGTCTGGAAGGCCTTTGCTTATTAGCTCAGCAGCTACAACAGCTATTACAAGCATCAAGCTATGCTCTACCCTTGTAAGCTTCAGAATGGCCATTGGTTTGCTGTACATAATACCAAATAAAAAGCTTATTATAGAAATATATTTCTAACTATTAAGATAAAATTAAGTGGTAAAATGGAGCCCTTGAATACATTGCCAAAATACAACTTATTTGGCCTCGATGATGTTGATTACAGCAAGGCAAAAGTGGTTGTCCTGCCTGTGCCGTATGATTCTACAGCATCATACCAATCAGGCGCAAGAAATGGCCCACACGCTATAATAAATGCAAGCCGGAACCTTGAGCTTTACAGCTATGAAATTGGTGCAGATATAAGCAAAATAGGGGTATATACAACTGATGAGCTTGCCCCAGATATGAGTTCACCAGAAAACATGGTTGAAAGGGTAAAAAAAGAAGTTGCGCTCATACTAAATGAAAAGAAGATACCAATGCTTTTGGGAGGGGAGCATACCATAACAATAGGTGCGCTGAAGGCGTTCAAAGAGATAGGCAAAGAGATGAGCATAGTGCAGCTTGATGCCCACACAGATTCCAGAGATAATCTATTCGGAAGCAAGTACATGCATGCAACAGTAATGGCAAGAGCTGCAGAGATGTTTGATGATATTGTGCATATAGGAATAAGGAGCATAGACGAGGAATATGCAAGAAAGGCAAGCAGGGATAGGCTATTCTTTGCTGACATGCTCCATGAAAGCCTGGATAATTCTATAGAAGCAATAAACGACCTAACAAAAGAGAGCATATACTTGACGATAGACCTCGATGTCCTTGACCCAAGCATTATGCCGAGCGTCGGCACGCCTGAGCCAAATGGCTTGAGCTTTAGAGAAACCATAAAAATAATAAAAGCGCTTTCAGAAAAGAAAGAGCTTGCAGGTCTAGACATTGTAGAGCTGAGCCCTATACCAGGCTTAGAAGCGCCAAACTATACAGCAGCTAAGCTTGCATATCTTACGCTAGGATTCTTCTTCTCGAAAGAATTGGCAGATCCATTCTAAAAAATTTTAATAAAATTTTTAGACTTATCCTCAAAATATAATTTATAAAAACCTTTCTATAGGTGATTAGGGAAATGGCAATTAAAGAAAACGATGATGAAAAGTTGTACGTGCTGAAGGAGGTGCTTAGGGGAGAGAGTGGAACACATGAGTTTTACGAACGCTTGTACGAAATCAAAAGAGGCGAGTCTAGAGAACCAAGCGTCATAGGGAAGCACGTTTATGGGGATCTCTATTTCAAAGACCCAAGCAAGCTTACTGACAAGGAGTTTATAAAAAATTTGGTTGTAGAGGCGGCAGAAGAGGGGAAGATGCATATAATAAGCATCTCTGTAGAAAGTTTCAAAAGTGTCCATGGTGAAGAGAACGGCGGAGTTTCTGTTACTGCAATAATACTCGAGAGCCACATAGCAATACACACTTGGCCTGAAGACAACTATGCAAATGTTGACATCTTTTCCTGCGGCAAGGATACAGACCCGCATAAGGCCTTCGAATATATAATACAACAGCTCAAGCCATATGCCTATACAAAGAGCTATGCAGACAGAAGCAACAAATATAAAATATAAAGAATATCTAATAAAAGGGTAATCTCATGCTAAAGAACATAGCTGCTTTTCTTTTTTTGCTTTTAATACTGGGCATCTCTTATGCAGGTACAGTCAAACTGAATGGTGCATGCAACTCGTTACTTGTGAACAATTCAATAATTTTTTCGCTTTCCAATAAAGGAAACGACACCGCATACAATCTGTTTATATCTCCAGTAATACACGGCGCAACCCCAATCAATAGTTCTTTTTCTTTCAACGCCCTTGCGCCAGGTGATACTATAACTTTAAATGCCAAGCTTACAAACTTTGGGCTCAATGGCACATATGCCGAAGAATTTATTGTATCTTACCAGCAGGGATTTTCTTCGTTTACAGCAATTTTCCCATGCTTAGTTTCAATAGGGAAGCCAACCATTTCTCCTATTTATGAAACAGTAACAACCACTCCGCAGGAAAAATTCACCATAGTAAACGTAAGCCTTTTCAATGCAGGAAGTGGCGATATAACTGGAAATTTGTACTTAATGGTTCCACCAACCTTTACATTTTTGTCAAGCAAAAACTATACCTTCAACCTTTCACCTTACTCTACTCAAAACTTTACATTTGAGGTGGCCTCCAAACCAGGGATGTCAACATATAGCGTAGCAGCTGTTGCAAGCTTTGAGCAGGATAAGCTACATTACACAAGCATGGCCATATTTTCAATAGGCCCATACTCATCGCCTAAAGGGATTAGTTTAAGTGGCTTGAGCACTGTTGAGATAGCCATAATTTTAGTTGCTTTAATAATAGTAATACTCCTTGCCATCGTACTACGCTCAATCTTAAGGAAGAATAAGCCCAAAAGTTAAAAAAAGAACATCACATTAGATTCTTAAATATAGTTTTTAATATTGCATATCCGTCTCTGAATGACTTCAGCTTCCCGCGTCCAGAGCTTCTCTTCTTCTCAAAGCTTGGGACTTCAAGCACTTTCAATCCTAGTTTTGCAGCCTTTATGCTTATCTCAGTCTCTATGCCAAATCTGTCTTCTGTAAGGTTGAGCTTTTTGAAAACACCCTTCTTGAATCCCCTATACCCATAACACAGGTCTGTATAGTTGGTTCCAAAAAAGAGGTTTACAAGGGAAACAAAAATCTTGTTTCCGAATTTTCTTAGAAGTGGCATATCCTCGGTGCCGCCTCCTGTTATAAATCTTGAGCCCATGCAGATATCATAGCCAATTTCTATTCCAGATATCAGCAATCTAAGTTCATTTGGCTTGTTTGAGAGATCCGCATCCATTGAAACGATTATATCCCCTCTTGCTTTCTCCATTCCCCTCCTTAGCGCAGAGCCCTTGCCTATGGAGTCATAGAGGACCTTCGCACCAAGCGATTTTGCTATTTCGACAGTCTTGTCGGTAGAATGCCCGTCAACAACTATAATCTCATATTTATACCCATAATCCTCAAGCTCTTTTTTGACCTCTTTTATCACAGTGCCTATATTGCCTTCTTCATTCAGCGTTGGTATTACTATAGATATTAGCTTTGGCTTTAGCATTCCACCACATTTAATAAAATCATCATAGAATATAAAGATATAAGTAAAGATATAAGGCTAGTATATATAAAATTATTCTTGGCTGAGACTAATGGGGGTATTTTCATTAATATATGAAGGGGTAAAATCAAACATAGTTAGACCGAAAAAGCCTTACAAGCTTACATTTGCAGTGACTCTGAGGTGCAATTCAAGGTGCAAGCACTGCAACATATGGAAGCTCCAGCCAAAGAACGAATTGAGTATAGATGAGATTAGGCAATTTGCACAGGCCAACCCAAATTTTGTGATAGTAGAGCTTACGGGCGGCGAGCCTTTTTTGAGGAGTGATTTAACAGAAATAGCAAAGGTATTCGCTGAGTATTCTAAGGGGCTTTATGCAATAACTATGCCAACAAATTCGCTTGTAAACAGCGAGGTGATAACAGGTGCGGTGAGGAAGATGCTTGCCCTTAAGAAGAAAATAGTAGTAACGCTCTCGCTAGACGGCTACAGGGAGCTTGAAGACGAGATCAGAGGCGTAAAAGGAAATTATGACAAAGTCATATCGCTGTACAAAAAGTTTGCAGAGATTAAAAAAGAGAACAAAAATTTTGACTTTAAGTTTGGATTTACTATGATAGGATTGAACCAGGGTAAATTCTTAGAGACGTTTAGGAGAGTAAAGGAGGACCTCCCAGATATTAAGCTGACAGATTTCCACCTGAATATAGGGGCGATAAGCGAGGGCTATTATGGGAACAACTCTTCTTTGCGGGAGAATATACTCATAGATAGGGAAAAAGCCATAAAAGAGGTTGAGGAAATAATAAAAGCTTACAGGAAAGAGATGGGCGTAACCTTTGATTTGGTGACGCTTGGCGAGTATATATACCTTAAAGGTATGCTCGAGTTCCTTAAGACAGGCAAGAATCCTTTCAAAAGGCTGATAGGCGAAGCTTCGGTATACGTTGATAGCTTTGGGAATGTATATCCATCCATATTGGTAGAAAAGAAGCTAGGCAACATAAAAGAAGACGGATACGATCTAAGCAATATACTTAAAAAAGGCGCAGACGTTATAAAAAACGATGACAGAAGGCACTACACTTTCTGCGATGAAGAAGCTAGCATAATTGGCGACATTCCTAAAGACATAAAGCTTCTCTTAAAATAAAAGTATAAAAATAGTCTTTTCCAAATCTTAAAAATGATAGTATGTACATATTAGGCATATGGGACGGCCATGATTCTGGCGCCGCTTTGATAGAAGACAATAAGATAATATTCGCTGCAAATGAAGAAAGGTTTACAAAAAGGAAGCTTGAGATAAAATTCCCCTACAATTCAATAAATGCCGCGCTCAAGTATGCCGGCTTAAAGCCAAGCGATATAGAAGTAATCGCTTTTCCAACAACAGAGCTTACAAAGACATTAGAAAGGATAATGCCATACTCCAAAGAATACCACTACCTTTACAGAAGGAGGAAGATCGAGAAGCCGCGGTTTGAGCGCTTCAATAGATGGCTAAGATACTTCTTTTTGCAGTTCGGCATATGGCCGCTATGCGGGACGGTAAGCAAGTCGATAGTGGCAAGGCAGCTTAGGCACATAGGCTTCAAGAATTTCAAGCTTTATATAGTAGACCACCATACTGCGCACGCTTCTACGGCTGCTTTTGCGAGCGGCTTCAACAAAGCGCTTGTAGTAACAATCGATGGCCTTGGCGATGGGCTGAGCGGTTCTGTAAGCACATTTGAAAATGGAAGGCTCGAAAGGCACCAAGCAATTAGCGCAAGAGATTCTATTGGTATTTTCTACGAACAAGTTACATACCTCCTCGGCATGAGGGAGCTTGAAGACGAAGGAAAGGTCATGGCCATGGCCGATTACTCATATCCTTTCGATTTCTCAGCAAACAAGATGAAAGACTTCTTTAAGGTAGAAGGAACTGAGATAAAGGCCAAGTACAGCTTTTTCAAGCAGCTCAATATGCTTGACAAAATACTTTGGAATACGCCGCGTGAACAGTTTGCATATATGGCACAGCAGCTCCTTGAAAATGTGCTGACAAAATTCTTTTCAAACCTTCTTGATGAATATGGCATAGGGAATGTTGCGATGGCTGGAGGAACAATGTCAAACGTTAAGGCAAACATGAAGATAAGGCAGCTAGAAAAGCTGAAGAAATGGTTCGTCTTCCCGCATATGGGCGATGGCGGCATGGCGATGGGCGCAGCCATGTATACAAACTACCTGCTCAATGGAGTTTCAAATTACAGGTTTGAGGACGCATATCTTGGCAATGGATACAGCGAAGAAGAAGTGCTTGCCGCGCTCAAAAGGGAAAAAAGTCTAAAATACGAGCATGACAGCGACAAGAGCAGGCATGCCGCTGAGCTGATAGACAAAGACAATTATGTATTCTGGTTCCAGGGAAGGATGGAATATGGCCCAAGGGCCCTTGGAAACAGAAGCATACTTGCAAAAGCAGGCTCTGAATATGTCAAGGATAAGCTCAACCTGTATGTTAAGCAAAGGGAGTGGTTCCAGCCTTTTGCACCTTCTATGCTTGTGGGCGAGGCAAGAAGGCTGCTTGAAGATGTAAAGGGCTACGACAAGTTCATGACAATGGCTTATCTTGTAAAGCCAGAGGTCAGGGACGCCATGAAATCTGTAGTGCATGTTGATTATACTGCAAGGCCGCAGATGGTGGGAGATGAGAATCCTTCTTACAAGAAGCTTATAGAGCAGATAAAGAGGCTTGAGGGCTATGGAGTGATATTGAATACAAGCTTCAACATCCACGGCATGCCAATAGTAATGAGCCCAGAGGATGCGATAGAGACAATGAAAAAGACAGGCACTAGGTACATGTTCCTTGAAGATTTCTTTGTGGAGAATAAAGGTGCGAAGGAATGAGCTTAGATACAATTCTTGGCTACTCTTTTACAATCGCATTAACCACATCATTGGGAATATTATTTGTCTCTGTGATACTAGGAAGAAAAGAGATAAGAAAAGAGCTTAAAGGCCTAAACAAATACTCATTGTTGGCGTTGCTTTTCATACTTGCCTCTTTTTTGTTTGTAGCGCTAGTATATGTGACTCAATTTGAAGAGCTTTATTTTGATGAAAACATATACCAGGGCATCGCTATAAATATATTGAAGCATGGCACTATGCTCTGGTGCCTTATGGGCACAGGCTACTTGGATTCCTGCTATTCAAATACTTTGTACCATGATCCTGTAGGATGGTCTTACTTCATTGCAATCTTCTTCGCCATTTTTGGCATCAGCACAGACACTGCTTACATGGCCGAGCTTTTCATAGCGACATTGGGGATAATTCTTTTCTTCTTGTTCTCTTATCTGCTCTCTAAAAGCAACATCATCGCTATAATCTCTACCGCTGTGCTTGCATTTATGCCAGAGTTTCTTATATGGTCTAGAACGCAAGCTGATCCTGACCTTCCATTTATGACTTTCTCAATAATGTCCTTTATGTTCTTTTTGATTTTCATGAGGCGGAGAAGTGCAACCACACTTGCGATGTTTCTTTCAAGCCTCGCAATCACATTGTATACAAGAACAGAGGCCATACTGCTTGTCGGCACGTTTTTCCTGCTTGCAATACTTCTTGATTCAAGAAACTTTTCTGATATTAAGTCTAGGTTTTACAAAATAGTAAACATCATATTAAATAATGCAAAATTCGCTACATTGATTCTTTTCTTTTTCCTTATCATAGTGCCGCAGATCATTTACATAGGCGTAGAAGCATCCAATCCCCAATACGGCCAGCCTTCTAATCAATCTGTTATATCGATCGCAAATTTCAAGCATAATTTTAGGCAAAACGTCAATTACCTGCTTGGATATTACAATTTCCAATCCTTTTTCCCAGCGGTCTTCCCAATATCAGCAACTTTGCTGGCAATAATTGGCTCAATCCTTATAATTCTCCAAAAAAAGTCAAATCTCCTGCTAGTACCGCTCCTTTGGCTCTTAACATACCTACTGTTTTACTCTTCATTCTATGCTGGCAGCGCTTTATTTGGGGTGGATTCAAGGTTCATGCTTCAACTTGTCCCCTCAATTTCTTTTCTCGCAGGAGCAGCCATAGTCTTTCTATCTTATTATATTACTCTTCTTTCAAATAAACTCTATAAAAAAATCAAGCATTCAAAGATGGCTATGATGAAAAGCAGAATGCTTTCTTTTGCATTAATCGCAGTATTTTTCCTAGCCTTTGTGGTATATCCTTTCAAAGATCTCTTCCCACTTATATCACTTAATCCAGAGGCTATGCCACAGCAAGAAATCATAGCCCCTGCAATGCAATTCTTTTATATGAATTATTCAAAGGTGCCATCAAATTGCCTTGTCTTCTCTTTCACTCCAGATATATGGTATGAGGTGGGCAGAGCTTCAATGCAGATAGGCTACTTGGGCTCGAAAAATGTCACAATACAAAGCATAGAAAGAAACTTCAGCTGCTATGTTTTGGACTACGGTTACTGGTGTCTAGTTCCCCCTTATAATAGTACTTTATGCCTTTACGATAAAAATACATATTTGACAGTTCCTCTAAGCGAGGCTTCTATACCGCATACAAACAAGCACCCAGCTTTCTATTTGATTGAGAATTATACACCATAATATACTTGAATTTAAATCTTTATGACATAAAGGCTTCGCCCTTATAAACCTTTCCGTTTGGTATCTCCTCCGACAAGGTCGGCGGTATCCCCGAACGTCTTAACTGAATAAACGGCGCTGATTGTCGACGTTCGAAACATCTTGCTTTCTAATATAGTTCTTGATTGTTGATTCATCTGTTGGACCGACATTGTGGTTACTGTACTGGCCACCCAAAACTGCCCCCAGTACAATTTCATAAAGTTCGGGATTTTCTGAAATATCACAGA